>NZ_JAZETN010000006.1:0-202737 GCF_036864475.1 Alteromonas sp. S005
TTGAGCAAGTAGGTCTGCACACTCAATACCTTTCTCACCCGCATTTAGGTGATAGTCTGCAATTAGTACGTCAAAGTTTTTTCTAGTAGGGAGGGTATCCTGCTGTCCTTTAATCCAGTAAACCTCAGCTCCCCAATCTCCTAGCAATGAACGCATTGCTGCTGCGACCTGATCATCATTCTCTATAAGCAATACAGAGCGCCCAAGTAAAAAAGCTGAAGGCGAATTGACATTGGGCTCAGAATTTTTTGATAGCTGAAAAGGTGGGTTATGAGCAATATGTTGGTGGTTGCATGGCTCAGGTGTATGCGCTAAATCTAGATGAATAGAGAAACAGCTGCCTCTCCCAATAGTTGATTCTAGTGATATTCGATGGCCTAGCAAGCGGCATATTCGTTCAACTATCGTTAAACCTAAACCGATGCCTTCACTACTATTTGGATTATCTAACTGATGGAATTCACTAAAAATGTTTTGTTGCTCATCGGCGGCGATGCCATTACCGGTATCACAGACTACTATTCTTATCTTTTTAGACTTTTCAATGTTTTCGTTTAAACATGCTGCTCTTCTTATACCGACTACTATTTTTCCTGTTGACGTATAGCGAACGGCGTTTGACAGTAAATTTTGAACTACTCTTCTCAGTAAATTTTTATCACTATATACAAATAAACTTGAGGGGATGTAGCTAAGGCAGACGCCTTTTTGCTCAGCAATGATACTAAATTCTTGGGCTAACGAAGATAAAATTTCATTTAAAGGAAAAACGCCTTTTTGAACTTTTAACACTCCAGCGTCTAGCTTGGTCATGTCCAGTAACATTGTAAGTATACTCTGGGCACTATCAAGTGAGTTGACGACTCCCTTAGACAGGTCTGCCATTTCACCGCTTTGGGCTTTTTTACTGAGCATCGAGGCAAACAGCGCCGCCGCATTAAAAGGCTGCATTAAGTCATGGCCGGCAGCTGCGAGAAACTTCGTTTTACTCTCATTTGCCAGCACTGCCTGACGCCTAGCCTCCTCTAACTCTGCGGTGCGCATAGCTACCCGTTCCTCCAGCTCCGATTTCGAGTTTTCGAGCTGCTGTTGAATTGCGATGTATTCTGTTATGTCACTGTAAGTAGTCACATATCCACCACCAGGAAGCGGAGCGCCGTTTAATTCTATTACTTTTCCATCAGCTTGTTTTCTAATGAATTTATGGCGACTACCATCCAACATAAAACTAACGCGTTTATCAATTTCAGACTGAATGGTGAAGGGCTCAGGCTCTATGTTAGAGGAGCTAAATAAACCGCGCTTGGCGTTATAGCTGAGTATTTCAGTAATAGACATGCCTGCTTTGAGAAATCCCTTAGGATAGGCGAAGAGCTCTGTATATCTGTCATTCCAGGCCAGCAACTGTAGTTTGTCATCGAGTACACTTATACCTTGCTCGATATTTTGCACAGACGATTGAAGTACTTCGTGGTTGAATTGAAATGATTGGGACGCTTCTTCTACCCAATCAACTAACTCAGGCAAGCTATCACTGCTGGTATTTGCAATGGCCCCCAATAATATTCGTGCACTGGGCGCTCCCACTTGGGCGGCAAGCAGTTCATCCACTCTGTCAATAAGAGCCTGGCTGGCATATCCGTTACTTGAGGCGCGGTTAACATCCACCGAAAGCTGCTGCACAAGTTGACTGTGAGTACCGATATCAAGGACACGCTCAGTAAGCGCTATTAAATCACGGACTTTTACGAGTAGATGAGGAGCACCATCATGTGGTGCTTCTATATTATCCTGTTTAGCGCTACGTTCTGATGTGATCAGCGCTACTGCAACAAAGGTTATGCAGTTAGCTATTAATGAATAAGCAAAACCTAGACCTAAAGCCTGGTCAGTAGGTACTGGGTCAAAATAGTAGCTAGACATTAAACTGGGGTAGAGCAAAAATACGGCCCAACAAATAAAGCCTACTAGCAATGCGCAAATAGCTGCAGCTTTTGTACTCCGTTGCCAGTAAATACCAAACATAAGTGCGGGCATACACTGCCCCAATAAAGCTATGGCGATAACGCCGCTTTTCACCAAAGGCGCAGCTTGGCTAATATTTAAGTGATACCACAGTGCAATGCTAAGTACGATTAAAACGGTAAGTCGCCGGATAGAGAGAATATTGCTTGGCTCCATAGAGCGGTTTGGTGATGTTTTCAAGCGTGCTTTTAGCCAAAGTGGGGTGACCACATTATTAGAAATCATGATTCCAAGGGCTAGGGTAGCTACAATTACCATGCTAGTAGTAGCCGATAACCCCCCAATAAAAGCAAAGCCTGAAAGGGCGATGTTTTCGGTCGATAAGGGCAGGGCGAGTACGTAGGCATCTGAACTTACTGTTGCCGGAAGCAGCATTTTGCCGGCAAGAGCGATGGGGATAACAAACAGCGTCATACCAAATAAATAGAGTGGAAATAGCCATCTCGCGGTTTTAAGTTCACCCTCACCGTTTTGCTCAACGAAATTCATGTGAAACTGCCTTGGTAGTACGAACATGGAACAAGCGCCTAAAACTACATGTGATGCATAAACCCAGGGTGCGCTATCAGCGTAAATAACACCTCTGGCACTAGCATTTGAGGCAGCATTTGATACCAAATCCAAGACACCATCGAATAAAAAGAAGCAAACAAAAACGCCTACTGCCAAAAGTGCCACAAGCTTTATCACCGACTCGAAAGCAATGGTCAGAAGTAACCCTGGATGTTTTTCGGTCAAATTTAGCGTGCGCGTGCCAAAGGTTATGGCAAATATGGCCAGTAAACTTGCCACGTAAATACTCAACCAAGGTGTGCTTGATTGAGGCTCTGCGGTGAGTAAATTTATCGATTTCGTAATGGCGTCTAGCTGCAAGGCTATATAGGGCACAACGCCAAAAAAACATAGCAGCGTGATAAGTGCGGCAATTAAATGAGAGTGCTGGTACTTAAGTGAGATGAGGTCCGCTAAAGAACTAATGTTATGTTGTTGACACAGTCTACTTATATGAAGCACCACAGGAAATGCAAATGCCATAGTCAGCATAATCCCTAAATAAGTGGGGATGACTGCCCATCCGTACTGTGCTGCTTGCGACGTAGTGCCAAAAAATGCCCAAGATGTACAGTGTACGCCTAACCCAAGACTATACAATGCAGGGTGTTGCCGATTATCACGTAAGTGTTTATCGCCCCAAAATGCTAAAGCGAAAAGCGCGAGAAGGTAAAAACCGACGATAGTGCCAACCGTCCAGATACTTAGCATAGATATTCCGTGTAATAGCCCGTCCATGTCGTTGCAGGCATTTTCAAAACGCGTGATTGTGCAGTTTTTATGTTCCGACAATAACATGATTTTTACAAATGGCACATCTCCCACGATTTTTTAAAAATCATCCACAAAAATATTGTGGATACCCTTGATCACCCTAAATCTAGCCCCATAACTAAGCGCAACAGACTCATTCCCACTAATTTAATTTGGTTGGGTGATGCCTAATTTAGAAAAACGTTTGGAGGTAGGCATGAGCGATAATCGCGACGTGCAGGCAGAACAAGAAAATTCAGTTGATGAAACTGTACTAGGCGCAGAAGATGCGCAAGTAGAAGCGTCAGAAGCAGAAGGTGTAGAACTAGATGAAAATGCACAGCGCATTTATGAACTAGAAACCGCACTTTCTGAAGCGCAAGCAACGATTAAAGAACAGCAAGATGGCGTGCTTCGTGCGCGTGCAGACGCTGACAACGCACGTCGTCGTGCTGAAGGTGAAGTAGAAAAGGCACGTAAATTCGCTCTTGAGCGTTTCGCGGGCGAATTGCTTCCGGTTATCGACAATCTAGAACGCGCGATAGAAATGACCGACGGTGACAATGAAGCAGTTAAGCCGCTTCTTGAAGGTGTGGAAATGACCCACAAAACTTTCTTGAGCACTATTGAGAAATTCGGATTAAGCCTTATTGATCCGCAGGGTGAAACCTTCAATCCAGATTTGCATCAGGCGATGTCTATGCAAGAAAGTGCAGATCACGAGCCAAACACAGTAATGGCTGTAATGCAGAAAGGTTATCAAATTAACGGCCGTTTGTTACGCCCTGCCATGGTTATGGTATCGCGCGCGCCAAGCGACGGTGTGGATACGCAAGCTTAATACGCTTTTTTGCGACAAACACACGAAAATGTCAGTTTTTTTACTGGCATCTATTGAAAAGACGGGGAATAACCCCACTAAAAGTACAGTATTAAGAAACTTATTCGGAGACACGAAATGGGTAGAATCATTGGTATCGATTTAGGTACAACGAATTCATGTGTCGCAGTTCTAGACGGCGACAAACCTCGCGTAATTGAAAACGCGGAAGGCGATCGTACAACGCCATCAATCATCGCTTACACAAACGATGGTGAAACGCTTGTAGGTCAATCAGCGAAGCGTCAGGCGGTTACTAACCCTGAAAACACCTTATTCGCTATCAAGCGTCTAATTGGTCGTCGTTTCCAAGATAAAGAAGTTCAGCGCGATATCGACATCATGCCTTTCAAAATTGTAGGTGCTGATAACGGTGACGCATGGGTAGAAGCGAAAGGCGAAAAAATGGCGCCTCCTCAGGTTTCTGCTGAAGTACTTAAGAAAATGAAGAAGACCGCTGAAGACTATCTTGGCGAGGAAGTAACTGGTGCAGTAATCACTGTTCCTGCTTACTTTAACGACTCTCAGCGTCAAGCGACTAAAGATGCAGGTCGTATCGCAGGTCTTGAAGTTAAGCGTATCATCAACGAGCCTACTGCTGCTGCTCTTGCTTACGGCATGGACAAAAAGCAAGGCGACAATGTTGTTGCGGTATACGACTTAGGTGGTGGTACCTTCGATATCTCTATCATCGAAATTGACGAAGTAGATGGCGAGCACACGTTTGAAGTACTAGCAACTAACGGTGACACACACCTTGGTGGTGAAGACTTCGATAACCGTGTTATTAACTACCTAGTTGAAGAGTTCAAAAAAGATCAAGGCATCGACCTTCGCAAAGATCCGCTTGCAATGCAGCGTCTTAAAGAAGCTGGCGAGAAAGCCAAAATCGAGCTTTCTTCTTCACAACAGACAGAAGTAAACCTGCCTTACATCACGGCTGATGCAACAGGTCCTAAGCACTTAGCAATTAAGCTTACTCGTGCAAAACTTGAGTCTCTAGTTGAAGACTTAGTGAAAAACTCGCTTAACCCGCTTAAGCAAGCACTAGCTGATTCAGACCTATCTGTAGGCGATATCAACGATATCATCCTTGTTGGTGGTCAAACGCGTATGCCGCTAGTACAGAAGTATGTAACTGAGTTCTTCGGTAAAGAGCCACGTAAAGACGTTAACCCTGATGAAGCAGTAGCTGTAGGTGCGGCAATTCAAGGTGGTGTACTTTCTGGTGACGTTAAAGATGTACTACTTCTAGACGTTACTCCTTTGTCTCTAGGTATCGAGACAATGGGTGGTGTAATGACTGCGCTTATCGAGAAAAACACGACTATCCCTACTAAGAAGTCGCAAACGTTCTCTACAGCGGAAGACAACCAGTCTGCGGTAACAGTACACGTACTACAAGGTGAGCGTAAGCAGTCAAGCGGCAACAAGTCTCTTGGTCAGTTCAACCTTGAAGGTATTCGTCCAGCAGCGCGCGGTGTGCCGCAAATCGAAGTTACCTTCGACCTTGATGCTGACGGTATCCTACACGTGTCTGCGAAAGATAAAGACACAGGTAAAGAGCAGAAGATCACTATCAAAGCTTCTTCAGGTCTAAGCGATGAAGAAGTAGAAAAAATGGTAGCAGACGCAGAAGCGAACAAAGAAGCGGATGCGAAGTTTGAAGAGCTAATTCAAGCGCGCAACCAAGCTGATGGCATGGTCCACGCTACACGTAAGCAGCTTGAAGAAGTTGGCGATGCACTAAGTGCAGAAGACAAAGCGCCAATTGAAGAAGCCCTTACTGCGCTAGAAACAGCGTCTAAAGGCGAAGACAAAGCGGAAATCGAAGCGAAAACACAAGAACTTATTCAAGCGTCTAGCAAGCTGATGGAAGCGGCGCAAGCTCAACAAGCAGCAGCTGGTGGCGCAGAAGGCGCTGAGCAGCAAGCTTCTTCTGGTCAAGCAAACGACGACGTTGTTGACGCAGAATTTGAAGAAGTGAAAGACGACGACAAGAAGTAAACTGTTGTGTCAGGCCCGTTAGTTCAAAGTAACGGGCCGTTTAAGCAGTTCAGGCGCATCAGGAATTTCTTGTTGCGCCTTTGTTGTGTAAATAACTTGGTGTAAATAGCTTGGTGTAAACTACTAGGCGTTATTAAAAAACTAAACAGGTTATTTTCACAACAGTCAGATGTAGATTCGACGAGCACTACAAGCTTGTCGACAAAAAAGTAGGATATGTAAACGATATGTCGAAACGAGACTACTACGAAGTACTCGGGGTAGATAAAAGCGCGGGCGAACGTGAAATTAAAAAAGCGTACAAAAAGCTTGCGATGAAGTATCACCCTGACCGTACGCAAGGCGATAAAGGCCTGGAAGATAAGTTTAAAGAAATCCAGGAAGCCTACGAAATTCTGTCAGATTCGCAGAAGCGTGCAGCATACGACCAATACGGCCACGCAGGTGTTGATCCAAACCGCGGTGGCGGCGGCTTCGGTGGTGGTGCCGACTTCGGCGATATCTTTGGCGATGTTTTTGGTGATATCTTTGGCGGCGGTGGTCGCGGTGGACGTCAGTCGCGTGCTCGTCAAGGTTCAGACCTACGTTACAACCTAGAGCTAAGCTTAGAAGAAGCGGTTCGCGGTAAGAGCGTTGATATTCGCGTACCTACGCTGGTCGAATGTGACGTGTGCGACGGTTCAGGCGCGAAAAAAGGTTCTTCACCTAAAACCTGTCCAACCTGCCACGGCAACGGTCAGGTTCAAATGCGCCAAGGTTTCTTTGCTGTACAGCAAACCTGTCCGACATGTTCAGGCAAGGGCAAGATTATTGAAGATCCTTGTAACAGCTGTCACGGTCATGGTCGCAAAGAAAAGACTAAGACTCTTAATGTTAAGATCCCTGCAGGCGTAGACACAGGAGACCGTATTCGTCTTTCTGGCGAAGGCGAAGCGGGCGAGAATGGTGCTCCAGCGGGTGACCTGTACGTACAAGTACACGTTCGTGAACACGACATCTTCCAACGCGACGGCAATAACCTGTATTGTGAAGTACCGCTAAGCTTTACTACAGCAGCACTCGGCGGCGAACTTGAAGTACCTACTTTAGACGGTAAAGTTAAGCTGAAAATTAGTGCCGAAACGCAGACTGGCCGCATGTTCCGTTTACGTGGTAAAGGCGTTAAGTCAGTGCGAAGTGGCGCTATGGGCGACTTGATGTGCAAGGTTGTGGTTGAAACACCAGTTAACTTGTCATCACGTCAAAAAGAGCTTCTGCAAGAGCTAGAAGAGTCAATGGGCAAAGCGTCGAGCAAGCACAGCCCGAAAGCGCAGGGTTTCTTCGACGGCGTGAAGAAATTTTTTGACGACTTAACTAACTAGTTTTGCACTTATTTTAGATTCAAAGCCCTCCTAGAGAGGGCTTTTTTGTGCCTAAGTACAAATTTACTACGCCTATAATTTATTAGGACGGTTTCGCTTTTTAAACGAGATAAAATGGAGTGACTGTCCAAACCTGTACTTCTTTATGAGGCTAGAGCGAGTGTCTGTCCAAACCTGTACTTTGTAAAGGTGAAGTAGGTGGGTGTCCCTTTTCATTCGAATATTAGTTGATAGTGGGCTAGGTGCGGCTAATCCCTTGAATACGCTTGTTCACCGTTAAATTTCTTGCGCTAAAACGAACTATTCGTCACGATAGACTCACAAGTAAAAGATAAAATATCGGCAAAAGTAGTAGCAGATAATCAGTAATTAAAAAAGGGAACAGGCATGAGACTATTTAATAAAGCAATGATCGTAGCAGTAACCGTTGGTGCAGTGATTTCAGGCTCAGCGACAGCTGAAGTTATGGAAGCTTCATCTGAAAAACACGCTAAAGCAGCAACTCAGTACCGCCAGGCTGTTTTTCAATTAGTTCGAAGCAACATGGGCCCCTTGGGTGGTATGGCCAAAGGCGCGCTTCCGTTCAATGAAAGCGTAATGCAAACCAACGCTGTACGTCTTGAGCAGCTTGCCGACATGATGGGTGACTATCTAGCCGTCGACACACGTAAGTTTGACGTAGAAACTGGTGCAAAGGATGAAATTTGGGAAAACTTCTCAGATGTAGAAAAGAAAGTGATGGCACTTAAAACGGCCGCACAAGGTCTTCAAGCTGCAGTGGATGCGAGTGACAAGAGCGCGTATCGCGGTGCTATTGGTAAAATAGGGGCAAGCTGTAAGTCTTGCCACGATGACTACAAAAAAGACTAATTTCTAGGTGCTGTTGAGGCCAGTGCTCCACCACTTTTCAGCAGCACCCATTCTTTCTGCGCCTATCACTTTCAATGGGCATTTCGAGGCGTGTTAATACTAAGATTCTTGTTTTATAAGACAGTGTCAAGCAATCAAGGCTTATTTTCTCTCTCTTTCATCAAACTCTTTGACTTTATCGAGCGTGCCTATCTATTGTTTATAATCTGCTGGAAATATGAACAGATTTTGTTTATGTTTAAAGAATTAACGAACGTATAAATAAATCTAATAACGATAAATAGCTTACCTATAAAGGTACCGAGACGGGGGTTTTTATAAGGTAACGTGTCACTGTTGAAAAATAACGAAGCGTTTTAGCGTCCGGCAATACTCCAAATGTTTTCGGTGTAGGTAGATTGGCTGCGCTTTATATTCGCTGAGTTTTTTTGTTTTTGAGGACTTGCTTAGATGGATTTACGCAGTGAACGCATGCTTTCCACAATACGAGTAACCCAGAATAGTATTTCTGCGTTACTTACTGAAAGTAGGCATAATATAGAGTCGCCTTGCATATTGTTGGTTTCATTAAACTTTAATAGCGGTCGCGCCACAATAATCGCAAGTGATAGCGAACACTTACAGACCGATTCACATCTCGTTGTTTTCCCACCTCATATGTTACTCATGCTCCCTTTAACGCCAATGAGTGCACCGTTACCTGTGAGTGATTTCACTTTACCCCAACCATTAGAAAGCTTTCGTGAACACTATGTTGTTGTGGCAGCTGTAAGGGATATGCAAAACGACGTGCTGGGGGTTGTACTTACGTTTGTAAAACAAAGCAATTTAAGCGCACATCAACATACTTACATAGATATCCTGCGCCAAAAAGTAGAATTAAATTACCAGTATGAGCTTGTCAGGCATCCCTATTCAGATAAGTTAACTGAACAGCTGTCACTCCTTGAAGAAGTAAGTGCTATTTCAAAAGTAGGAGCGTGGCAAATAGACAGATTCACAGGCGCGTTTTCTTCAACCCAAACCATGAAAAGCTTGTTAGGGTTACTACATTCAAAAAGCGTTAACTTACAAGATGCGCTTGAAGTTATTCCCTTTGAAGATAGAGACGACCTTAAACAACAAATTCTCAAAGCAATAAAGAAGCAAAGACACTTTACGAAGTATCTCACTATTACCGACAAGCAAGGGCGAACTAAAAATATAAAACTAACCGTATTTTTGCAGGTGGGGCGCCATGCTAATTTAGGCTTAAAACTTACTCGCTTGTACGGTGTCGTCCAGGATGAAACGGAAACTCAGCGACTGTCTGATTCACAACACAATTACACAGACTATCTAACAAGTATCTTGAATGGCGTTGATAGTGCTGTGCTCAGCATTGACCAAAATGGCACCATACTATCGGCAAACGAATATGTTGCTTCTGTGTTGGGGTTTGAGCCAGAAGAGCTAATAGGTCAAGACGTTAAGTTACTAGCGACAAAGGTTCAAAACAGTGTTGAGCCTTCTTACCTGCTAAATTTAGCCGAAGGAGTAGCGCACTGTTCAAAGTTTGCGACAGTAAACGAATGCCTACGCCACAAAAATGGAAAACGAATAGCGTGTGATGTTAGTTTTAAAACATGCAAGGTACACAACCAAGAGCTTGTCATTGCAAGTATTCGCACGGTTTCAAAATTGAACTTTGAAGTAGCTCGCTTCAAACAATTAGCATTGACAGATCCTTTAACCGGACTTTCAAATATTCATCATTTCAAGCAATATCTTTTAGATAAAGCTGCTTTAACAACGTCAGATAAGGCGCTCTCTGTGTTTATTAGGATTAGCCTTGTCAACGTTGCTGAGTATGAAGATGCGTTTGGAGAACCGACCGTTGACTACATTCTACGTATATTGGCCAGCCGCTTCGTTCGTGTTTTTGAAACCAATGAAGAGTTCAATGCAAAAGTATTTAAATGCGATCGCGGTACCTTTATTCTCCACTTAAGAACTCGTTACGAAGATGATTCCACGGCGAAAAACGCGGCACTAAAGTGTATTCATTGTCTTCGAGACAACGTTTTAGTACCGATCACCCTGCATAATAGAGCGTTGGCTACAGAAACAAAGACAGTAAGCTGTGCTGTCCCCCCAAAGCATTTGTCGTACAAAAAAATAAAAGAGCTTATATTTAGAAAGGTCGTCAATGAAGATATTAAATACTTGGACGACGAGAGGCAACACGCTTATTTGCATATCAGCGGCAGTGATATAGATCGTTATAACTACATAAAAAACTCGTTAAATCGAGCAATCGCTAACCATGAGTTGTTTTTAGAATTGCAGCCTCAGTATTGTAGTAGTGGAAACCTTGTAAGCTCTGAAGTATTGCTTAGATGGAATCACCCTTATCTTGGAGTCGTCACGCCTAAAGAGTTTATTCCGATTGCCGAGCAGAACGATTTTATTGCTGATGTTGGATTATGGGTCTGTAATGAAGCCTGTAAATTGTTGAGCGAATGCAATGTGAATAACATTAACACTAAGCTTTCGTTAAATATAAGTGCGAAGCACTTGGCCCGGGCAGACTTTGTCAGCAAATTCGTAGAAATAGTGAACAAATGGAGTGTGGCACATAAGTGTTTAAAACTTGAACTGACAGAAGGTGCCTTAATAAAAGGTGTGAATATTATACAGCACCGAGTTCGAGATTTAGCGCAGCAAGGTTTTAGTTTATCTATTGTTGATTTTGGTACTGGAGATTCAAATCTTAACTCGCTTCAAGAGCTTCCAATAAACGAACTGAAAGTAAATAGAGTTTTTATTGAAGCAATAGAAGAGTCAAAAGAAAAACACGCTTTTGTCACTAATATTTGTAATATGGCGCGGGCACTGAATCTTGATACTGTAGCTGAAGGGATAGAGACCACAGGACAGCTAATCGAAGCAAAGTCGTGTGGCTGTAGCGTATTTCAAGGTTATTACTTGGACAAGCCAATGAGCATAAGTGATTGGCGTGAAAAGGTAATTAACTGTCAAAATTAGCTATTTAAGTGAGGCTGTCCCACAGTTGCTAAGCACGAATAAATACTTGTTTTGTTAGATTTCTCCAAATTTTTAAGCGTTTATAGGTGTTGCAGGAATTTTAATTTTTTGTAAATCATGCCGTTAGCGAACCTACGCCCTAAGTCTTATAAGCAGGTTGGGTTGAGTTGAAGTAGGGTAAATATAAACCCTATTCAGGAAATGGATATGACTTATAAAAATGAATATATTGCCTCTACCCAGCACCCCGATAAGTTTTGGTTAGAACAAGCACGCAAAATTGCGTGGTTTCAATCTCCAGAGAAGGGATGCCAAAAAACAGACAACGGTTACTATGACTGGTTCAGAGGAGGGCAGCTAAACACAAGTTACCTAGCGCTTGACCATCACGTTAATAATGGTCGTGGCGATAAAACCGCACTGATATACGACTCTCCGGTAACACAAACTGACCAACATTTTACCTACAAGGAGCTACTTGCTGAGGTAGCGCAATTTGCCGGAGGGCTATCTCGCCTAGGTGTTAAAAAAGGCGACCGCGTTATTATCTATATGCCGATGATCCCTCAGGCGGCAATCGCAATGCTTGCATGTGCACGATTGGGAGCGGTGCATTCAGTGGTATTTGGCGGTTTTGCAGCGAATGAACTTGCTGTACGTATAGATGATGCGAAGCCAGTGGCAATAGTTACTGCGTCCTGTGGCATAGAGGGAAACAAAGTTTTACCGTATAAGCCTCTTGTAGATGAGGCGGTCAAAATAGCAGAGCACAAGACAAAAGCATGCGTTTTGTTTCAGCGAGAGCAGCTAACTGTAGAGTTAAATAAAGAAACTGACTACGACTGGCACACTCTGGTTGAAAATAGTGAGCCAGCTTCTCCCGTCGCCGTTGATGCAACAGATCCTCTTTATATTCTTTATACATCAGGCACCACAGGAAAGCCCAAAGGCGTGGTTCGAGATAACGGTGGTCATGCAGTTGCATTAAACTACTCAATGAGCGCGGTGTATGGCACGAGTGAAGACGACGTATTCTGGGCTGCATCAGATGTGGGTTGGGTAGTTGGCCACTCTTACATTGTCTATGCACCGCTTATAAAAGGTGCAACCACTGTACTATACGAAGGTAAACCCGTTGGCACCCCTGACGCAGGGGCGTTTTGGCGCATGATAGAAACTCACAAAGTGAATGTACTTTTTGCTGCACCTACCGCCTTTCGAGCAATTCGAAAGGCCGATCCGAATGCCGAGTATTTATCAAAGTACGATACATCGAGTTTGCGTACTTTGTTTATGGCAGGCGAGCGGCTTGACCCACCCACATACTATTGGACAAGTGAGAAGGTAGGCGTGCCCATTATCGATCATTGGTGGCAAACCGAGACTGGTTGGCCTATTTGCTCCAATCCAATGGGCCTTGAACCAATGCAAACTAAACCGGGCTCTTCAAGTGTGCCAACACCAGGCTTCAACGTTAAGGTTTTAAAGGGGCCTGAAGCGTCTCAAGTTACGGGAGAGAAGGGTGCCATTGCGATTCAATTACCCCTTCCTCCAGGTTGCTTAACCACGATTTGGCAAGATCATCAGCGGTTTGTCGATGGCTACTTACGCGAATTCGAAGGGTACTACAGTACTGGAGACAATGGATATGTGGATCAGGACGGCTACGTATTTATTATGGGGCGTACCGATGATGTTATAAATGTTGCCGGTCACCGCTTGTCTACTGGTGAAATGGAAGAAGTGCTTGCGGCACATCCAGATATTGCCGAGTGCAGCGTGATAGGAATTAATGATGCATTGAAAGGACAACTACCGGTTGGGCTTGTTCTTCTAAAAGATGGTGTGAGTGTGGACGAGAAAGCGTTAGAACAGGATTTGATTCAGCGAGTTCGCGATAAAATTGGCCCAGTAGCTTGTTTTAAGCGAGCGATTGTGGTGAATCGTCTACCGAAAACCCGGTCAGGTAAAATACTTCGCAAGCTACTGCGCCAAATTGCTGCCAACGAAACGGTCGCCGTCCCTTCGACTATCGATGATCCGTCAAGCGTAGAAGAAATAGAATCGATAATGCGAGATAAGGGATTAGTTCGTGAACCAGCCGCCATATAATGAAACAATGAGCGGCGAATAGGTAAAAGCGAGATCGCTAAGCGTACTTTTCAACGATTTTTTCTTTAGTCAATAAAGGGGCTTCTTGCCCCTTTATTATTGAAATGACGTTATGCTGTTAGTGAATGACAAAAGGTTGTCGTGCAGATCAATAGTAATATTCATCTACTTGTGGTTCTGGCGGATACACTTCAATTGCCACATAAACGAACGCCGCAGCGATAAGCGCCACAATAAGTGCGCGTAACAGTCGAGAGTCCGCGATACCTGCGGCTCTTGATTCTATTATCGAGTCTTTACTACCGTGCACCATGGCGGGAACCAATTTCTGCTTTTTATATACGCTGTAAAAAATAACCGCGCCTATGTGCAAAGCAATGACATAAAGTAACGCATCAAATGCAAGGTGGTGCAGATTATTCATCAAATCTAATATTTCTTCACTGGCTAACTGTCGATAAGGACCGTTCAAGAAAATATCGTCTGTCATAAATAGCCCAGATACGGCTTGTATGGCCAATAGCACCAGCATAACAATAACAAACCAGCCGCCTAGCGGGTTGTGCCCAACAGCGGGTTCTGACTGCCTGTTAAAAAGCGTCTTTACATAGCTAAAAACCTTCTTAGGGCCAGTGACGAAGTTACTGAACCTAGCGTGCCGTGTACCAACCACTCCCCAAATAAGGCGGAACATAATAAGAAATAAGGTGAAATACCCTATATAGAAGTGCCATTGGACTTTGTTTTCAAGCCATTCAACGGTGGCATATTGGGCTAATAGGCTCGCGACAATCAGCCAATGAAATAGTCGGGTAGGTAAGTCCCACACAAGGGTTTTCTTCATCGTCATTGTATTTCACGTTTTGTGGTGGCCTATCTAGCTTAAACACACGTTAAATAGCGTGAAAAACGATAAATAGACCTAGGTCATTAAATCTAAGCCATAGCGTCTCCCAATTTGCTGGTTAACACAAGAAAGCCTAACCATATAATACTATGTTTTATCTTAAAAACCGGCCGTTCGTAAACCTCAAAATATTTAGCTTATGTCGGTCTATTGAAGGTTTAAGAGACATTTTTAGTGCGTGTACTTTGCGTAGACAAATAAAGCACTAGGGTTTAGGGCGCACTTAGTTTCTAATTATTCGTATTTAATATGAATCTCACATTGCAATAGTACCTGCATTTGGCAAAATGCCTGACAGTTGAAGGTTAATAAAAGTGTAAAGCGATAAAATGAAAGTAGGAATATTTGGCGCTAACGGGCGCATGGGGCGCGTGTTAGTCGAAGCGTTGGATTTAAGTGAAGACGCTGAACTAAGCGTCGCTACAGTGCGCGACGATTCACCTTGGGTTGGCCTAAACGTAGGTGAACTGGCCGGTATTGGTAAAAAAGATGTCGATTGCACTGCGCTTTCTAACTTGAGCGGTAACGATGCAGATGTGATGATCGACTTTACTTTGCCTTCGGTCATTGAAAGTAACCTAGCGTGGTGCGTGAAAAATAATATGCCTGTTGTAATCGGTACAACCGGTTTGAACGATGCCCAGTTAGCAGCGTTAGATGCAGCCGCAAAGCATATTCCCATCGTGTTTGCTGCTAATTACAGTGTGGGCGTTAACTTAATGCTTTCACTAGTTCGACAAGCGGCCAACGTACTAGGTGAAACGGCAGATATCGAAATTACCGAAGCACACCACAGGTTTAAGCAAGATGCGCCTTCAGGCACAGCTATGGCTATTGGTGAAGCCATTGCCGATGAGTTGGGTCGCGACTTAAAAACCTGTGCCGTGTACGGCAGAGAAGGAAAAGAGCCTGAGCGAGACCAAGGTACCATTGGTTTTGCTACAGTTCGCGCCGGAGACATCGTTGGCGAGCATACCGCACTATTTGCGGATATTGGTGAGCGCTTAGAGATTACGCACAAAGCATCAAGCCGTCTAACTTTTGCAAAAGGCGCTGTGCATGCTGCAAAGTGGTTGTATGAAAAACAACCTGGTCTATACTCCATGGTTGATGTACTTAATTTAAAGCTGTAGGCGTTTTTGGATGTGAGCGTGCCATAGCTCAAAAGCATGCAAACTCCTCGGCGTTATCAAAGTGTTAAACTAAAGTTGCACTTTAAATGAGCAATAAGCCGCACTTTCGGTGGTTCTGCGCAAAAAAGGTGGTATAAGCGGTATTTTAGTAAATTATTACAAATAAATTTGCCATTTTCGGTCAGTGATGTATACTCGCCGGAATTTGCCAGAATTTCGTATTCTGAAGCCGCCAAAATGGCTGAAGAGTGCGGTTTTATTAGCTGCAAAGATCGTAAAACGGGATGTATTGTTATCAATAACTCCCGTTTTTTGTGGGGTTTGTGCAAAAAACTGCACAAACACATAGTTATCCTTAATCTGGAGGTTGACTTGGCTAATTCTGCCCTTTTGGTGTTAGAGGATGGTTCTGTTTTTAAAGGTACGGCGATAGGCGCTACAGGCTCCGCCGTTGGGGAAGTTGTTTTTAATACTTCCATGACCGGCTATCAAGAAATTATCACCGACCCATCCTACGCTGAACAACTCATCACCCTTACTTATCCACACATTGGCAACACCGGCACTAACGAAGAAGACGTCGAAGCAGATACAATCTGGTCGAAAGGTCTAATCATCCGTGACCTACCTCTTGTTGCTAGTAACTTTCGTCAACAGCAAACTTTGTCTGAATACCTTAAAGCGAAAGGCGTTGTGGGTATTGCTGATATAGATACTCGCCGTTTAACGCGTATCTTGCGAGACAAAGGTGCACAAAACGGCTGCATTATTTGCTCTGATGAATTAGACGAGTCTAGCGCACTGGCGCAAGCAAAAGCTTTCCCTGGTCTTAAAGGCATGGATTTGGCAAAAGTAGTGAGCATCACTGAGCCAAAAACATGGACCGAAGGCAGCTGGGTACTTGGCAAAGGCTACGTAACACCTAGTGAATTCAAATATCACGTTGTTGCTTACGACTACGGTGTTAAAAACAACATTCTTCGCATGCTGGCTGACCGCGGTTGTAAAGTTACGTTAGTACCAGCGCAAACGCCTGCAGAAGATGTGCTTGCTATGAACCCTGACGGTGTGTTTTTGTCAAACGGCCCGGGCGATCCTGAGCCATGTGACTACGCAGTAACCGCAATTAAAACTATCGTCGAAACTGGTACGCCAGTATTTGGTATTTGTCTTGGTCACCAGCTGCTTGCTATCGCAAGTGGTGCAAAGACAGTGAAGATGAAGTTCGGTCACCACGGGGCAAACCACCCAGTTAAAGACCTTAAGCGCAATGTAGTTATGATCACCAGCCAAAACCACGGTTTTGCTGTTGATGAGTCTAGCTTGCCAGATAACCTAGAAGTAACTCACATTTCGTTGTTCGACAAGTCGCTGCAGGGTATTCACCGCACCGACAAGCCTGCGTTCAGCTTCCAGGGTCACCCTGAAGCCAGTCCAGGTCCTCATGAAGCGGCGCCGTTATTCGACCACTTCATCGAACTTATTGAACAACACAAGCAGTAGGAATTAGCCAACTATGCCAAAACGTACCGACATAAAAAGTATTCTTATCATTGGTGCTGGCCCTATTGTTATTGGCCAGGCTTGTGAATTCGACTATTCAGGCGCGCAAGCGTGTAAAGCTCTTCGCGAAGAAGGCTACCGTGTTATTTTGGTTAACTCTAACCCAGCGACCATCATGACCGACCCAGAAATGGCAGATGCAACTTATATCGAGCCTATTCATTGGGAAGTAGTTCGCAAGATCATCGAAAAAGAACGTCCAGATGCCATCTTACCTACAATGGGTGGTCAAACTGCACTTAACTGTGCGCTAGAGCTAGATAAGCATGGCGTACTAGAAGAGTTCGGCTGTGAGCTTATCGGTGCTACGGCAGATGCTATCGACAAAGCAGAAAACCGCGAGCGCTTTGATAAAGCGATGAAAAACATCGGTCTTGAGTGCCCACGTGCGGAAATCGCGCACACCATGGACGAAGCGCACGATGTATTAAGCCGCATCGGCTTCCCTTGTATTATTCGTCCGTCTTTCACCATGGGTGGAACTGGCGGCGGTATCGCGTACAACATTGATGAATTCAACGAAATTTGTCATCGCGGCCTTGATCTTTCTCCTACCAACGAGCTGCTTATTGATGAATCGTTGCTAGGTTGGAAAGAGTACGAAATGGAAGTAGTGCGCGATAAAGCAGATAACTGCATTATTGTATGTACTATCGAAAACTTCGACCCTATGGGCGTGCATACCGGCGACTCAATCACAGTTGCTCCAGCACAAACCCTGACTGACAAAGAATTCCAGCTAATGCGTAATGCAGCAATGGCTGTACTGCGCGAGATTGGTGTTGAAACCGGTGGTTCAAACGTACAGTTCGGTGTAGACCCGCAAACTGGTCGTGTAGTAATCATCGAAATGAATCCTCGCGTATCGCGTTCATCAGCACTTGCTTCGAAAGCAACAGGTTTCCCAATTGCGAAAGTAGCAGCGAAACTTGCGGTAGGTTATACGCTAGATGAATTAGCAAATGATATTACAGGTGGCTTAACGCCAGCCTCTTTCGAGCCGTCTATCGACTACGTAGTGACTAAGATCCCACGCTTTAACTTTGAGAAGTTTGCCGGTGCTAATGACCGCCTAACTACCCAAATGAAGTCGGTAGGTGAGGTGATGGCTATTGGTCGTAACCAACAGGAGTCGCTTCAAAAAGCCCTTCGCGGTCTTGAGGTAGGCGCGACAGGCCTGAACCCTATGGTTGACCTTGAAGACCCTGAATCACGAAATAAAGTGGTTTATGAGCTTCGTCAACCTGGTGCAGAGCGTATTTGGTACATTGGTGATGCATTCCGTATGGGTATGACGGTTGAAGAAGTATTCAACCTTACTAATATCGACCGTTGGTACTTAGTGCAGCTTGAAGACCTTATCCTTCTTGAAGCTAAAGTAGCAGAGCTTGGTTTACCAGGCATTGATGCTGACTTTATGCGCGCACTTAAGCGTAAAGGCTTCTCTGATGCGCGTCTTGCTGAGCTAACCAAAGTGGCAGAAAGCGATATTCGTGAAACCCGTCGTGACTTTGGTATTTCTCCTGTCTACAAGCGTGTAGATACTTGTGCAGCAGAATTCTCTACCAGCACAGCTTACATGTATTCAACGTATGACGAAGAGTGCGAAGCAGCGCCAACTGACAAAGACAAGATAATGGTATTGGGCGGCGGTCCAAACCGCATTGGTCAAGGTATCGAGTTCGACTACTGCTGTGTGCACGCGGCGCTTTCAATGCGTGAAGATGGTTACGAGACCATTATGGTTAACTGTAACCCTGAGACAGTATCTACCGATTACGACACATCAGACCGTCTGTACTTCGAACCAGTAACACTGGAAGATGTACTTGAAATCGTTGCTAAAGAGCAGCCGAAAGGCGTTATCGTGCAGTATGGTGGCCAAACGCCGCTTAAACTTGCTCGTGCACTAGAGGCGGCGGGTGTACCGGTTATCGGTACCTCACCAGAAGCGATTGACCGTGCCGAAGACCGTGAGCGCTTCCAGCAAATGGTGAACAAGCTTAACCTTAAGCAGCCTGCAAATGCCACGGTAACTAACGTTGAGCAAGCGCTAACTATGGCTGAAGAAATTGGCTTCCCACTGGTTGTTCGCCCAAGCTACGTGCTAGGCGGTCGTGCAATGGAAATCGTGTATGACCTGAAAGACCTTAAGCGTTACCTAAACGAAGCGGTTAAAGTGTCTAACGATGCGCCAGTATTGCTAGACCGTTTCCTAGACGATGCTATCGAAGTTGATATCGACGCTATCTGCGACGGTAAAGACGTAGTAATTGGCGGCATTATGGAACACATTGAGCAAGCGGGTGTTCACTCTGGTGACTCTGCATGTTCATTGCCTCCACACTCGCTTTCAAAAGAGATTCAGGACGTCATGCGTGAGCAAGTTAAGGCCATGGCGCTTGAACTTGGCGTAGTCGGTTTGATGAATACACAGTTTGCGATTAAAGATGGTGAAGTATACCTAATCGAGGTTAACCCTCGTGCAGCCCGTACTGTGCCGTTTGTATCTAAAGCAACGGGTATTCCACTTGCTAAAGTAGCAGCACGTGCAATGGCAGGTGTGAGCTTAGCCGAGCAAGGGGTAACTGAAGAAGTTATTCCTCCGTTCTACTCTGTGAAAGAGGTGGTACTTCCATTTGCGAAGTTCCAAGGCGTTGACCCACTATTAGGCCCAGAAATGCGTTCTACTGGTGAAGTAATGGGGGTTGGCGATACCTTCGAAGAGGCGTATGCAAAAGCTAACTTGGGTGCTGGTGCGCCACTACCTAAGCAAGGTAAAGCGCTCATTTCAGTACGCGATACCGACAAGCCTCGTATGATTGCACTAGCAAAAGCGTTGGTTGAAGCGGGCTTCAGCATTGAAGCTACCCGCGGTACGGCTACTGAGCTTTACGATGCTGGCATTATGAGCACAGTGGTTAACAAAATGTCTGAGGGCCGCCCTAATATTGTTGATGCTATCAAGAACGGCGAATACGCGTATTTGATTAACACAACGGAAGGTCGTCAAGCCATCACCGACTCAGTGTACATTCGTCGTGAAGCCTTGGTAAACAAGGTAACCTACACTACAACGATGAACGCTGCGTTCGCAACTATCCGTGCTAAGTCTGCCGATGACCGCAATAAAGTGGCGTCAGTTCAAGAACTACACGCTAGACTTAAACACTAATGACATACGCTAGGATACGAGGTATCCTAGCAATATTACATTTGTGTGAACGAATAAAAAGTGCGCCTTCGCGGCGCACTTTTCTGTTTAAATTACTAGCTAAGTGAGACGGTATTCATGAGTCAGTATCCAATGACAGCGCGCGGCGCTCAAATGCTGCGTGACGAATTAAATGAGCTAAAAACAAAAACACGCCCACGTATTATCGAGTCTATTGCCGAAGCACGTGAACATGGTGACTTAAAAGAGAACGCTGAATATCACGCTGCCCGTGAACAGCAAAGCTTCTGTGAAGGCCGCATTCAAGATATTGAAGGCAAGCTTTCAAACGCACAGATCATCGACGTTACTAAAATGGAAAATACCGGTAAGGTTATTTTCGGTACTACGGTTACCATTTTAAATGTTGATACCGATGAAGAAACCACCTATCGCATTGTTGGTGACGACGAAGCTGATATTAAGAATAACTTGATTTCAGTTAACTCTCCTATTGCTCGCGGCCTAATTGGTAAAGAGCTTGATGATATGGTAACGATTCAAACGCCAGCGGGTGCAGTTGAAGTAGAAATTATCGAAGTTGAGTATATCTAAAGACTGACATTACTAAAAAGCGCCGAGCATTTGCTCGGCGTTTTTGTTTGTAATGTGAAGCTCGGTCTGTACCGCCATATTTCCCACACGAAAAGACAGTGCTAGTCCGTATAGATATTGTGAGTGCTGATAAATAAAAACTTTTACAGATCTAATTGAAACTTCGAGATTGGTTTAGTTTATACCGCGATCCCTAGGCAGTATCAAAGTGCTGAGCAAGGCATTAGGTATGTGGCCGGTTTGCGCTTATTTCATTGTTTTCTATACTGAGATGATCTGACTATTTATTAGTCAGGTTTAGAAGGTTTATTTTTCCTCATTTTATCCATTGAGCAGTACGGAATACATGGAGCTCTATCGGTGCGTTTGTTACAACGATTTTCTATACTACAACTGTCTGTGTTGGGTGCGGGCATTCTCTTATTAAGTGTTTCATACCTATCCTTCAAAGATATTAAGCGTTCATTAGGTGTTACCAATGCGGCCGCAACTGATATTGATCTTATAACGCTGATTGCTGCTGTAGAATCAGTGGCCCATCATCATGCGGTAGAGCGCGGCTTGACAGCAGGTTACTTAGGTAACCCAACGGTACAGGGGAAAGAAAAAGTGTATACGCAGCGTCAACATGCAGATGACGCTGCCTCAAAGGTGATATCGTTACTTCAAAATACTGATGTCTACAGCGAACGAGTAGTTAAAATCGTTAATCCACTCATCAGTTACTTACGTGAAAAAGACGCCTTAAGGAAAGAGGTAGATAGTCAAAACGGTGCTCGAGCCTTCGCGTTCTACAGTTCACTTAACGCATCTGCGCTGAACGCTGCTACTTCATTAACTATATATGTCAATAGCTTAGCTTCAAAAGAACAGTTGTCTAATGCTATTCTTTTAGCCCAATTAAAAGAGCGGTTAGGGCAATTGCGAGGGAAAGTTAATGGTGCGATAGCGAAACGTGAAGCCAGTGACATTGTAACAAGTGAACTAACGGGTTATCGACAAGAGGCGCAATACCTTGCAGGAAAGCTAGAAAATAATTTGCCTCATGAGAGCAATATTGAGTTCACAAAAGCTATGACATCGAATAATGCAAAAATGATTGAGCGTACTTTACAAAAGCTTAGTTCGGGGGGAGTTGACTTTAACTCCCTTCCAACGAGCAGCGATTGGTTTGGTGCTGCAACGTCACAAATTAAAGACGTAAAAGCGATACTTGATAATATCTGGGAAAAAGTAAACGAGAACGCGGAACGAATGCACAGGAACGCCATATTAAGCCTAGTGCTAACGCTCATCATTATTTCTGTTGGCATTGTGGTCATTGCAATTATCTACCGTACGCTGCTGTACATTCTCAATACTCAACTAACGCGCCTTACTCAAAATCTTGCGAAAATTGCCGAAAATGGGGATTTAACAATTGATGTAGAGATGCCGATGCAAAATGAGTTAGGAAGGGTTTCTGTAGCAATTAATACTACGATATTGGCACTAAAAGATGTGATCAAAGGATTAGAGCAATCAATTGAAGCAAGCTCGCGTCTATCATCGGAATTAGAAACATCCTGCATTGAAATGGTACACGATGCAGGTAAAACGCAACAACGGTCACTCAATATCGCGTCAGCGCTAGAAGAAATATCGGTAACCAGTACCGATATTGCGAAGTCAGCCTTTGACACATTGGCT
This sequence comes from Alteromonas sp. S005, assembly GCF_036864475.1. NCBI lineage: Bacteria > Pseudomonadati > Pseudomonadota > Gammaproteobacteria > Alteromonadales > Alteromonadaceae > Alteromonas > Alteromonas sp. S005. The sequence continues at coordinate 22,649 of NZ_JAZETN010000006.1, forward strand.
GCGAGTAAATCGTTAGATGAATTAGCAATAGAGGCTTTTGATATTAATGAATCAATTAGAATGGCGATGAAGCTCTTAGAAGATGACATGACACACGTTGAGGTGAATGCTGCGGCTATGGAAAAGCAAGTGACTGACATTAGTAGCATACTCGAAACTATTAACACTCTCTCAGATCAGACGAATCTATTGGCGCTGAATGCTGCAATAGAGGCGGCACGTGCTGGAGAGCATGGTAGAGGGTTTGCGGTTGTTGCCGATGAGGTTCGCAAACTAGCACAGAATAGTCGTGACGCTTCAGCTCAAATAGCTACACTGCTCGCGTCGCTTCAACAAGCAAGTTTGGTGGTTGTCCAAGACGTTAATAAAAGCGCTTCGGCAGTGAAGAAATCGGTTGATATTACTGGAAGGGGACGGGAGACAGCTGAAAAAGTAAAAGATGCCGCATCTAACGTCGAGCTTATGGCCAACAATATGTCTGCGGCGGCAGAGCAGCAGTCAGTCACAACACAAGAAGTAGCAAAAGATATTGTTGACGTTGAAACTGCCGCAAACCACGAAGTTGAGTTAGCACGAGCATTATCAGAACTATCCAATTCAATGAAAGAGAATAATCTGGTTCTCAGTCGGACTATCGCTAATTTCACAATTGACTGAGTTGTTTTCATTGCCCACTATGTTGGTCAAATAACTTTATTAAAATACGTGCGCGAAGTGACGAGGAATACGATGTCAGAAATTCAAACGCTCAGTTCAAAAGTAGTCTACGAAAACAAATGGCTACGCGTAAAAGAGGACAAAATACGGCGAAGTAGCGGGAGTGAAGGCATATACGGCGTTGTGGAAAAGCCTGATTTTGCCATTATCTTACCGATTGAGGGCGATACCGTGTATATGGTTGAGCAATACCGCTATACCATTAAAGAGCGACAGCTTGAGCTCCCCCAAGGGGCATGGGAGAGCAACCCCGACGCTGATCCAGTAGAGCTTGCAAAAGGTGAGCTTAAAGAAGAGACAGGCTTAACTGCTGAATCAATGGAATATGTAGGCTTTCAATATCTTGCATACGGCTTTTGTAATCAGGGGTACCATATTTACGTGGCTAAAGGTTTGACCCAAGGCGAACAAAAACTAGATGTTGAAGAAGAAGACTTGCAGGTTGTTCCGCTTTCCTTAACTGCCTTAAAGGAAAAAGTCATCAATGGAGAGATAAAAGATGCTAGTACCTGCAATGCTTTAGGTTTGGCCATGCTTAAGGGGATTATTTAAACCAACAGTTACAATTTTCAGGTTGCCTTCTTGCAGCTTTAGAAGTTAGTTTATGGAAACCTTACCAAGAGACTAATAATAAAAGTGATATTTATGGCAATAGAAGGAAGTTTTTCCATTACACAATGGGACGAAGACACACTGAGTGAAAGGCCAGAGGGAATAAAGATATCTCATGCCAGTATCAAGCAGGTCTATACAGGTGATATGAGCGGCGAGTCGAGTATTGAGTTTTTGATGTCTTATCAATCGCAAATGTCAGCTCAATTTTCAGGCTTCGAAACCTTTGTCGGCGTGATAAAGGGATTGCGTGGTACTGTTACTTTTCAGCACAACGGTAAGTTTGAAAGCGGTATTGCTAGCAGCGATTTCGAATCTATCAAAGGTTCTGCAACGGGAGAACTCGCGGGCAAGACCTTTCGAGGTAGCTTTAAGTCCGGTGAGTCGGGTAAAGCTAATTACACCCTTGAGGTAGATGATGCCTAAGTATTTAATGATTAGGTAGCTAACGCTTAGCATGCAAGCGTTTGTAACTTTACTGCTGCGTTTTAAGCCCCAAAAAAAACGGCGCCGTAAGGCGCCGCTAAAAGTTGGGAAACAAACCAAGAAACTACTTATTAGTTCTCAAGTAAACGAGAGCCAATTTCTATTTGGCGAGGCTTCTTGGCTTCGGGAATGACTCGCTCCATATCGATGTGTAATAGACCATTTTCCATATCTGCAGCCAACACTTTTACATGATCGCCAAGTTGGAATTTACGCTCAAAGTTACGCTCTGAGATGCCTTTATGTAAGAACTTACGCTCTTTACTGTCTTTGTTTTCCGCTTCCGTTTTCTTGGTTCCAGTAATAGTTAACGTATTCTCTTCAACCTGAATTGACACATCGTCTTTACTAAAACCAGCAATCGCCATGGTTACTCTGTACTTGTCATCGCCAAGCAGCTCGATGTTATACGGCGGATAGGTGCTCTGTTTCTCTGCACGAGATGCTGCATCAATAAGAGATGCTAGGTGATCAGAACCAATGAATGAACGGTAAAGTGGAGATAGATCGATAGTACGCATAGTCATATCCTCAAAATTAAGCAATATGTTAAAAAATAAAGTGCCCCGACTTTGCGGCGGCGGTTTTGTCGACCTGACTCTTCAGCGCCGACAAATCATATATAGGAATGGCCCAAATACTTTTCAAGAAAGAAAATTGAATTTCTTTGGAAATAATAGCGAAAATCTATTAAGTAATTGAAAATATTATATTTGTTTTTTTTGCGAAACTCGCCGCATGAATGGATTTTCGCATTCTTAGTTGAAGGGATACTGTTTAACACCCAAATATCATATTGGATTATGCGATAATTTTTATAAAACATTTAGCATTTGTTTAACCCCTCTAGTTGTTTAGAAATGCTACAATTGGTTAAACAGAATGTCTTACCATTTTAATTGAAATTACAAAAATGAAAAAAGAAGTTATTGTTTTAAACTGTGGCAGCTCTTCAGTAAAGTTTGCCATTATCGACGCTGATACTGGCGAGGCGGGCCTGTCTGGTATTGCAGAGGCATTGGGAAATAGCGATGCGAGCTTATCCTTTAAGCTAAACGGCAAAGAAGAGAAGCGAGCATTGCCAGCAAAAGCAGGGCATACAGAAGCGTTAAACGCTATCTCTGAAATTATTGCAAGCACAGGCGTGAAGCCTATCGCCATTGGTCACCGTGTTGTACACGGTGGAGAAAAGTTTAAAGGTGCTGCCCTTGTAGATAATAGCGTACTTGAAGCAATCGAAGAGTATGCGAGCATGGCACCGCTTCATAATATGGCTAATTTAAAAGGCATTGTGACCGCTCAAGCTGCGTATCCAGATTTGCCACATGTCGTGGTATTCGATACTTCATTTTTTCAAACACTTCCGCAAAAAGCTTTTATTTATGCATTACCGATGTCGCTTTATCGTGAACACGGTATTAGGCGCTATGGCTTCCACGGAACTAGCCACAAGTTCATACTTGATAGCATGGCGAAGACTCTTGAAAAGCCAGTTTCAGACACCAGCATAATCAGTGCGCACTTAGGCAACGGCTGTAGCGTGTCAGCAATTGAAAAAGGTCAGGCAGTAGATACCAGCCTTGGCTTCATTCCTTTAGAAGGGCTAGTAATGGGCACGCGCTGTGGTGATTTAGATCCTAGCTTGCCTGGTACGCTACAGAAAAAGCTTGGTAAAACCGCAGATGAAATTGGCGATTTGTTAAACAAGCAATCAGGTTTGCTAGGCATTTCAGAGCTTAGCAACGACTGCAGAACCCTCGAAGATGCTGCACTTGAAGGTCACGAAGGCGCACTATTGGCAATAGAAATTTTTTGCTATCGCCTAGCTAAATACATAGCAGGCTACATGGTAGCTGTGCCAACGTTAGACGCTATTGTCTTTACAGGTGGCATCGGTGAAAACTCGTCGCTCATTCGAGAAAAGACAATGGAATATTTCGCTCACTTTGGTATTCGCCTTGATGAGCAGAGAAATACAGACGCGCGATTTGGGCAAGGTGGAAAGATAACCACCGATACAGCATCAACCGCCGTATATGTTGTGCCAACAAATGAAGAATGGGTTATTGCAGCTGAAGCTGCGACCTTCGCGTAAATTAAACTAGCAAGGTCAACGGTTACACGTTGGCAATGGCAGGAGTAACTATGTCTCGCAGAATTATGTTGATCCCCGTAGGCACTAGTGTGGGCCTTACTACGGTCAGCATGGGCCTTGTTCGCGCAATAGAAGAGCAAGGTATAAAGCTTAATTTTTTCAAACCCGTTGCCCAACCTAGAAAGGGCGACAATGGGGAAGAGCGCTCTACAGCGATCATTGCCCATCATGCCAGCGTGTCGCCAATAGAGCCGTTCGGACTTGAATATGTAGAGCGAATGATCAGCAGTGATAATACTGATGAGCTTTTAGAAGAAATTATTGAGCGATTTGAAGAAAAGAGCGTTCAAGATGCAGTAACCGTTATAGAAGGGCTGGTGACAACCCGTCATCATCCTTATGCTGAGCGCCTCAATTTAGAAATTAGTCGTGCACTTGATGCAGACATTGTTTTCGTGACGGTGCCAGGTAATGAGTCGACCACTGATATCAATCACCGCCTTGAAATCGTGGTTGATACCTATGGCGGTCATAAAAGTCAAAAAGTGGTTGGCTGTATTTTCAACAAGGTTAACGCGCCTTTTGATGAACACGGACGACTTCGTGCAGATATCGGTGCAATAGAAGCGCCTGAGCACGATGAAGAGCGTACGCAGGCCCTGCGTGATTTGCCTATTTTCAAGAGAGGGTTGAGCCTTCTTGGTACTATTGATTGGAGTGCTGACCTCGTTTCGCCACGTGCAACAGACGTTGCGGAGCACCTTAATGCGACATTGCTTAACGAGGGAGAGTTGGCAGAACGCAGATTAAGCAGCGTTACATTCTGCGCCCGAGAAATTCACAATATGACGCATACCCTTAAACCGGGAGCGTTACTTGTGATGTCAGGCGATCGCGGTGATGTATTTGTGTCTTGCTGTTTGGCTGCGCTAAACGGGACTAAGCTGGGCGCGCTATTACTTACAGGCGGCTACCAGCCCGATGAAAATATCATGGCATTATGCAGTCAAGCCATGGAAACGGGTCTGCCAGTAATGTTGGTAAACTCGAATACATGGCAAACAGCCCAAGCACTTCACGCATTCAACCAAGAAGTACCGGTTGATGACAGCCAGCGTATCGAAAAAGTGATGGTGCATACAGCGGAAAGCTTAGATGCAAGCTGGGTGAATTCACTAACACAGAAAGTTTCTCGCCAGAAAAAGCTTTCCCCATCAGCGTTCCGCTTCTATCTAACAAACCGTGCAAGGCAAGTAAACAAACGCATTGTGCTACCTGAAGGTAACGAACCAAGAACTGTAGTAGCCGCTTCTATCTGTGCTAAGCGTGGTTTAGCGCGCCCAGTACTTATTGGCGATGAAACGGAGATTCGCCGTGTAGCAGAGCAGCAAGGTGTAGTACTGAGCGACGGAGTAGAAATACTTTCTCCTAGTGAGATAAAAGATAGCTATGTTGAAGGTTTAGTGGCACTGCGCGGTCATAAAGGCGTGACTGAAGTGGTTGCAAAAGAGTTACTGGAAGACAACGTGACCTTGGGCACAATGATGCTTCAGCAGGATGACGTAGACGGATTAGTATCTGGTGCAGTCAATACCACTGCGAACACTATTCGCCCAGCGCTTCAGTTAATTAAAACAGCTGAAAACGCCTCGTTAGTATCGTCAGTATTTTTCATGCTTCTGCCTGATCAAGTTTTGGTTTACGGTGACTGCGCTATTAACCCTGACCCCAATGCTCAGCAGTTAGCCGATATAGCCATTCAGTCTGCTGAATCGGCGCAGATGTTTGGCATTGAACCGCGGGTTGCAATGATAAGCTACAGCACTGGCTCATCAGGTGCAGGCAGCGACGTAGAAAAAGTGCGTGAGGCGACTAAAATTGCGCAAGAACTACGCCCTGATTTACTTATCGACGGGCCGCTGCAGTACGATGCTGCAGCCATTGAAAGTGTGGGTAAGAGCAAGGCACCAAACAGCCCGGTTGCAGGTAAAGCAAACGTGTTTGTATTCCCTGACCTAAACACGGGTAACACCACTTATAAAGCGGTGCAGCGTAGCTTCGACTTAGTGTGTATTGGCCCTATGCTTCAGGGAATGAGAAAACCAGTTAACGATTTAAGTCGCGGTGCGCTGGTGGATGATATTGTATTTACTATAGCACTAACAGCAATACAGGCCGCGGGTAATTAAATTTTCGTCGGTACTTATGTTTAATGTAAACTCAAGGGCGTCCGGTAGTGGTGCCCTTGTTTTAATGTTTACTGGATGCTTTTCGAATTTAGGTGTTTCACGAACTCGTGCTTGGCCAGCGCATACCTAAAGTCTCGCTGATTGATAAACAAAGTGATTCTCCCCTAATGGGAAGGCAGTATGTGCCTTGCCTGCACCGCAATACCATTCACAACGGCTTGCTATGGTCGAAAAGAAACGCCTTTGGGTGTTGGTTTGAGCTTGTTTGCCAGAGTTGTCATAACATCATTCCTTGTTTGTGGAATATCACAAGCATTTTGTTGTTTACCATAGCATTTCCAATATGGAAGTGATTTAACACTTCGTGGCTTAAAATAGAGCTGCTTTACGCGGCTTTCATGTTTTGCGTAATGGCATTACCTGACATAATAAGTAAGAAGGCAACCTATACCGATACTGCTATTCAAGTAATTATTTAGTTAGTTGCTGGCTTACTTACTGACTTTTTAGCGGCCTAATGCAATTACTCTTGGGGCAAAGCAAGAGTAAGAAAGAATATGTCGTTTAACAAAAAAACAGCATATTGAACGGCTCAAGAGGCAAAGCAGGCTTTTATACAACAAATTTGTTGTATTCAAGAACAGTTGCCTAAAACGAAAAATAATTGCATCTTTAACGCCATTCTTAGATAAAGAAACCAAGGCTAACAGCTTGGGCTCAGTTGTGAAAAGCATGGCGTGGTCGACTCTGGCTTCACGGCCCCTGATTAATTAACTTATTTTTTAAGATGATGGTTAAGTATAAAAAGCTCTATACAGCATGCTTGTTCCTCAATTTGTTTCTTCTACCTCTTTCTACTTATGGGGTGTTGGTAGGTATAGCGTCTTATTTTTTTACTGAGACTGAAGGGGTAGTTTTGTCGTCCGATAGAGTTAGAGTGAGGACTGGAAATAGCTATGTTGATGAAGCACAAATAGAGTTCACTTACAGCGTTGACGACATTCAGTATGTTTCAGATATCGTTTCACTCAATTCGAGGCTCCAACTTAAAAATAGAACGTTTAGCGTGGAAGAGCTAGAGAAATACGGGGCTGGCAAGAAGGTGAAAGTTTTTTATCCGGCTGTTTATCCTAGTTATGGAGTGTTAGAGAAAAGTGTTAAACCAAGCACCCTTTTGATGTTTTTCATTTCGCTTCTATTACTATTTGCTGGGAGAACATTTAAAAGAAAATTAAGTGTCTAGATAATTCTGGTCGATTCAATGGCAAAAGCAACACTGGTATAGTGAACAAAAAGGCAAAACATAAAAAACACTGCCAAACGGCAGCGTTTTAGTTTTTATTCACTGTCCAAATTACTCGCGCGTCGACTTTTCAAAACTACTGCCGCAGCCAGAAGCATAACAACAATTATCCATACCCCTAAATCTTGTAGGTGATAGTAAGGCGTAAACCCGGTTGTGGCCATTACCGGGGCGGTAATGCTTGCCGCTTCGAATTGCGGCAAGCGTGTTGTCACCTCGCCTTGGTGGTCTATAAAGGCCGTAATGCCGTTATTCGTAGCCCTAACAACAGGGCGACCCAACTCAAGCGCGCGCATTTGCGCTATTTGCAAATGCTGAGCTGGGCCATGGGAGTGCCCAAACCACGCATCGTTGCTCACGGTAATGATCATGTCTGTATCTTCATATACATTTGCCATCACTTGATGAGGGAACGCAATTTCAAAACAGATAGCTGGTGCTAGGTGAATGCCATTGGCTTCAAGATTCGCCTGCTGATAGTCACCGCGAGAAAATGATGACATAGGCAAGTCGAAAAGGGGAGCGAGTGGACGAAGCCAATCTTCAAAAGGTACAAATTCGCCTACAGGCAATAAATGATGTTTCGAAAATCGGTTGTTGTGAAAATATTGATAGTCGGGATAAGCGGCTTCTGGCGTGCGTTTACCTAGCACAATGAGGTTGTTCCACGCCTCGTCGGTTTCCCAGTTGTAATTAACAATACCCGTAATAAGTGCAGTTTTTTCTTGAAAGGCTTTTTCATTAACTTTAGCAAGATAAGGTTGAGCTAAAGGCTCAAGCTTAGGGACAGCCGCTTCTGGCCAAATAATTAGGTCGTTATCCCATAGGCTTTCGGTTAGCTTCCAATAGGTGTCCATTGTAGGGCCATCTTGCTCTGGCACCCACCGTAAACTTTGTGCAATATTGCCCTGGGCCATGCCTACAGAGTAGGTTTTGTCTGGGGTAACCCAAGTATGCTGTTTAAGCAAGTAGCCGCTAGTAAACAAGCACAGCGCAACCAGCACTGCGTTGGCGAAAGTTCGCCTATTGTGAATGAGCGCAAATAGGGTGGCGCTGATAACGATAAGCGCGCTTATACCCGTTTCTCCAATAATAGGCGCAAAGCCAGACAGTGGGCTTTCTAGCTGGCTATAGCCTAAAGATAACCATGGAAAGCCACTTAACATCCAACTTCGCAACCACTCCGCCACAACCCAGAAAAAAGGCAGTGCCATGGGCCACAGCTGAGGTGAAAAATACTTGGCGGTGAACTTGGTGGCCAGCGCTGGATATAGCGCTAAGTAACTACAAAGTAATGACATTAAGGCGATAGAGCCGATAAGCGGTAGTCCACCAAAGTCGGCGATACTTACGTGTACCCAGCTTATTCCAGCCCCAAACCAACCTGCACCAAATAACCACCCGGCTAAAAACGGGCGATGCTTCAGCTTGATAACTTGACGTATAGCAAGTGCGAGGGCAGGAATAGTTAAAAGCCACATGTTAAATGGGGCAAAAGCGAGCGTTAAACTTGCACCGCTTAACACAAGAAGAAAGTGGGGGATAAACCGTTTCAGCATAGAAGTCATCTGATGGTGGGTGATAGAATTTATATTCACAGGGTAAGCACCTATAAGTTTGTGCTACCCCGTGCTGAAATAAGTGTTATTTTGGTGACTTCGCTATTCCAGTGAAGGCACTGAAACCTTAAGTTGTATAAGCCGACGTTTATCAGAGTTAGTCACTTTAAACTGAACATCGCCGATGGTGATTTCATCGTTAGTTTCAGGCATATGGCCAAAGGCTTTTAGCACAATGCCACCAATGGTATCGGCTTCTTCTTCGCTGAACTTGGTTTCAAAAAACTCGTTAAAATCGTCCACTGGGGTTAACGCTTTAACCGAGTATGTTGATTTATTTAATGGGCGAATATCATCGGTTCCGTCTTCTTCGGTATCGTACTCATCTTCAATTTCACCCACGATAATCTCAAGGATATCTTCGATAGTCACCAAACCGGACACGCCGCCGTATTCGTCTACAACAATAGCCATGTGATAGCGCTGTTGGCGGAATTCTTTAAGTAGAACGTCAACCCGTTTGCTCTCTGGAACAATAACCGCAGGTCTCAGAATATCTTTTAAATTGAACTCTTTTTCTGCGTTGAAAGCAAATGCGAGAAGATCTTTAGCAAGCAAAATACCTTCAATATGGTCTTTATCTTCACTAATGACGGGGAAACGGGAGTGAGCAGATTCAAGCATTAAAGGCAGGAATTCTTCTACCTTCTTCTCTACATCTATAGTGGTCATTTGAGCGCGAGGGATCATAATATCTCTCACTCGCATTTCATTTACCCCAATAACCCCTTCAATCATTTCTCGGGTTTGTGGGTCAATAATTTCATTTTGTTCAGCATCAGTAATAACCGATACTAACTCTTCTTTACTTTTCGGCTCGCCAGAAATCGAATTTTTTAGTTTATCTAACCAACTCTTGCCTGAGGAGCCGTTGGTAGAGTGAGGATTATCGTCGCTCATAATGTCCGTTTAATTGTTAGGTCAACGCCAACGTTAAAATGGTTCGTGCTGGTCGTCAATGTTTTATTGTTATTAAGTGTTAAAGTGCTTTTATAACAACAGATTATGGTTGTTTGCTAGTCGCTCACTTCGTAGGGGTTGCTAATGCCAAGACTTGCAAGAATATCAATCTCTTTGCTTTCCATTTCCTCGGCGTCTGCATCGTCAATATGGTCATAACCCATTAAATGCAATAGCCCATGAACCGTCATGTGGGCATAGTGATCGCTCACTTTCTTTCGTTGCTCTTCAGCTTCGCGGCTTATAACCGGAGCGCAGATAACGAGGTCGCCTAAAAGGTTTATTTCTATACCTGGAGGCGCTTCAAACGGAAAAGATAAAACATTTGTCGGTTTATTTTTGCCTCGGTACTCATGGTTAAGACTTTGACTCTCTGCTTCGTCGGTAAAACGAATCGTGACTTCTCGTTCGCTCAACCCTTCATAATTGAGCACAGCATTGGCCCAAAGCTCAAGTTCTGAAGGTGACGGGATAGCTGATAAGATAGTCTCGTCACCTTCAAACGCTTGTTGTATATCAATAATGGCGCTCACGATGCGTTGTCGTCTTTCGTTTGCGTGATGCTTTCGTCTTGAGAAGCCTGTTCACGCTGAAGGCGCAACGCTTCTTCTTTACGTGCTTTGCGAAGACGCTCTTGTTCAGCATCGTGCACTTCATAGGCTCTAACGATACGCGCAACCACAGGGTGACGAACCACGTCTTCAGCGTTAAAGAAGTTGAAAGAGATGTCATCCACTTCACTTAACACTTCAATAGCATGACGAAGACCTGATTTTGCACCGCGAGGTAAGTCTACCTGTGTGATGTCACCAGTTATCACCGCTTTTGAATTGAAGCCAATACGGGTCAAGAACATTTTCATTTGCTCTACCGTGGTGTTTTGGCTTTCATCCAAAATGATAAAGGCATCGTTCAGAGTACGACCACGCATATAGGCTAGCGGCGCAACTTCAATAACATTACGCTCCATAAGCTTTTCTACTTTTTCGAAACCCAACATTTCAAACAGGGCGTCGTAAAGCGGACGAAGGTACGGGTCAACTTTTTGTGAAAGGTCGCCGGGCAAGAAGCCGAGTTTTTCACCAGCTTCTACCGCTGGGCGGGTAAGCAAGATTCGGCGAATTTCTTGGCGTTCTAGTGCATCCACAGCAGCCGCAACGGCGAGGTAGGTTTTACCTGTTCCGGCTGGGCCAATACCAAAAGTAATATCGTGGTTTACAATGTTTGCCACGTATTGCGCTTGGTTGGGGTTGCGCGGCTTAATAACTCCGCGCTTGGTTTTAATATTCACCTCTTTTCCGTAGCCGCCAGTAGCGTCTTTTTCAATAACGCGGGCTTCTTGAATGGCAAGATGAACTTGTTCTGCTTCTAGCTCGGGAATACGGCCCTTAATAGGCTGAGTTTCTATATAAAGAAGCTTAAGTAATTCGCTAGCACTTTTTATTTGCTGCGGTTCACCCAACACCTTGAACGCGTTATTTCGGTAGGTAATCTCTACGCCTAACCTTCGCTCAATTTGTTTAATGTTGTCATCAAAGGGGCCACATAAACTCGACAAACGTTTGCTATCTGCCGGTTCTAATTCAAATTCGTTACTAACCAATGTACTCAAGCTACTTTTTTCCTCGCTATAAAATGTATTTAGGCTGGGTTAAATTGACCTACGCCTAGTTCATCGGGCAAATCTGCCTGATGCTTTGCCATGATAGATTGGGGCGAAACCGCAACACGCAAGCCCATTTCACTTTCTCTTCTTACCACTTCACCACGTAGTGAGTTAGTAAATACGTCTGTGATGTTTACATCAACGAATTCGCCAATCATGTCAGGCGTGCCTTCGAAGTTCACCACGCGGTTATTTTCAGTACGGCCAGAAAGCTCCATTGGGTTTTTCTTAGACGGACCTTCAACGAGAATGCGCTGCTCTGTGCCAACCATGTGACGAGCAATACGAAGGGCTTGTTGCGTGATACGCTGCTGTAATAAGTGAAGACGTTGTTTCTTAGTTTCTTCACTTACATCATCCACTGCATCTGCAGCAGGTGTACCTGGGCGAGCACTGTAAATAAAGCTGAAGCTAAGGTCATAATCCACAGCCTGAATTAAATCCATGGTAGCTTCAAAGTCGGCATCGGTCTCGCCAGGGAAGCCAATGATGAAGTCGCTCGACAAGCTAATGTTTGGGCGAATTTTTTTGAGCTTACGCATTTTCGACTTGTATTCAATTGCCGTATGGCCACGCTTCATCAGGTTAAGAATGCGGTCAGAGCCGCTTTGAACAGGTAAGTGCAGGTGGTCAACTAACTCAGGAATAGACGCGTATGCTTCTATAATGTCATCAGTAAATTCAACCGGGTGTGAGGTGGTGTAACGAATACGGTCGATGCCATCTATAGCAGCCACTAATTCTAGTAACTCAGAGAATCGACAAATTGTACCGTCGTAATTTTCACCGCGATACGCGTTAACGTTTTGACCTAGAAGGTTTACTTCACGTACGCCTTGACCTGCAAGCTGAGCGATTTCAAGCAATACGTCGTCGACAGGGCGGCTTACTTCTTCACCACGGGTGTAAGGTACTACGCAGAATGTGCAGTATTTTGAACAGCCTTCCATAATTGAAACGAATGCGGTTGGACCTTCGGCACGCGGCTCAGGCAAACGGTCAAACTTTTCAATTTCAGGGAAGCTTACGTCAATCACTGATTTTGCGCCGCCTTGAAGTTCGTTGATCATTTCAGGCAAGCGGTGCAGCGTTTGAGGGCCAAAAACCAAGTCTACGAACGGCGCACGTTGGCGTATAGTGTCACCTTCTTGTGAAGCCACACAGCCGCCTACACCAATAATAAGTTCTGGCTTGTCTTGCTTTAACGTCTTCCAGCGACCAAGTTGGTGGAAAACCTTCTCTTGCGCCTTTTCGCGAATAGAGCAAGTGTTAAGCAAGATAACATCGGCTTCTTCAGCACTTTGTGCAGCGCTAAAGCCATGCGTTGAGTCTAGTAAGTCTGCCATTTTTTCCGAGTCGTACTCGTTCATTTGGCAGCCCCAGGTTTTGATATACAGCTTTTTAGTCATAACAACTATTTGATAACCTGTTAGTGTTCCTGTAGGTGAATGCAGTATCACCTTGGTTCAGCTAAGGTGTCTGCCAGAATATTTTTTAAGGGCGGCGCTTAAATCGCCACACAAAAAAACAGTGATAGTGTCAGTTACAGGAAGATGTTCAAAATAGCCGCATATTTTACCTGTTATGCAAGCATATTCCCAGTGTCTTACGACGATTCGTGAAGAATTGATCTAAGCCAAGCCTGTTCTACGTTTTACTTCACAGCGCTTTGTGTTTTAAGACATAATGCAAGTGCGTGTTTTAAGGAGAGTAAATGGTCGATTTTTGTATAAACGGCGGCGGTATGGTCGGCGCGGCGCTAGCGTTGGGGCTTGCTCAACAGGAGTTTAAAGTAGCAGTGATAGAGCCGTATCTACCTGTAGCTTTCAATCCCGAGGATGGACCTGACTTAAGGGTTTCAGCTATCAGCGAAGCATCGGTAACGCTGTTAAAAGCCCTAGGCGCTTGGGAACATATTGCCGCTATGCGTGTTAAACCTTACACAGGCCTAAGCGTGTGGGACGACCCTTCCCATCGAACAGATTTCACCGCACAAAGTATCGACATGCCTCAGCTAGGCTTTTTTGTGGAAAACCAATTGCTGCAGTTAGGTTGTCATGAAGCGCTAAAACAGTATGAGAATGTTGAGCTTATCACTGGTCAAACGGTGCAGGACATTCGGCTAGCGGATACTGCTAACGTTAAATTATCTAGCGGCAGAACTATTGAGGCTAAATGGCTTATTGGTGCTGACGGTGCAAACTCTCAGGTAAGAAAGGCGTCGGGTATTGGCACTAATGGTTGGCAGTATGCCCAGCAGGCAATGGGGATCACTATAAAGATGGAGAACGCTGTTGAACCTGTGACCTGGCAGCAGTTTACATCGAGCGGCCCTAAAGCTTTTTTACCTATGTTTGATAACTACGCTTCGCTAGTTTGGTATGACTCGCCTGACGAACTCAAACGCATTAAAAGTTTAAAAGCGAGCCAGCTTGAAAGTGAAATTCTTAAAACGTTTCCCGATGAATTGACCAGAAATGGCAATAGCTTTTCAGTTATTGATAAAGCAGTTTTTCCACTCACGCGTTCTCATGCCAATCACTATGTTAAAGGCTGTTGTGCAATAATTGGTGATGCAGCACACACCATCAACCCTCTTGCTGGACAGGGAGTTAATTTAGGTTTTAAAGATGTAGAAACCTTTCTTTCTGTGTGTGCTGAATTCAAGCCGCTCGGTAGCGACAACGCATTGTCGCTAACCAATAAAGTGTTTTCTCAAAGACTTGTCAGCAATTATGAAAAGCCACGAAAGCGAGATAACTTGATAATGATGAGCGCAATGGATGGGTTTTACACCTTGTTTAGTAATGATATTGCCCCCATTAAATGGGTAAGAAATCAGTTGCTTTCTGTGGCGCAGCGCGCCGAGCCTGCTAAACAACAAGTGCTTAAATATGCGATAGGGTTACGATAATGGAAGTGTTAATTTTACTGGCGGTGTTATTTGGTGCACTAGCATTGATTATACCGCTAATAGAACGCTCTAAAATGCGTATCAGTAATGAAGATGCAGCCAAATGGGCCAAGTGGATTTGGCCCTTAATGGGGATATTGCTAATCGCGCAATTATTGCGTTTGCTCTTTTCCTAAATGTGATGCATTAATGTGTTTGTTGTGGCCATTGTCCTTTTAAATCGATAATGACTTTGTCTATCATCTTAATAGTTGTTTGATTATCGTCTTGCAGTAAGGCAAACGCTCGTAAGCCAACGAACTGATTTTGAAGCCACTCTGCGGCTGTTGACGTTGGCGTATGTTCAGGCAGCTCACCTTTTTCGATACAAGCATCAATAATATTTCTAAAACCAGCCTTGAGGGTTTGCATACTTTCAAGCACCGCTTTTTTTGCGATATCGCCAATAAAATCCAACTCTGCAATTGATTTAACAAGAAGGCACTGGCGCATATAGCGCTGTTCATCAGGGCCAGTTAGTGCCGTTTCGAAAAAGCTATAAAGCGCATTTAAAGGCGACTCGGCTTTTGCTACTTGTTTTAACCGTTCTGAGCTATTTTGCGCATACTGTTCAATAACAAGCTTAAATAAACCCTCTTTACTTTGAAAGCGAGCGTAGATACTGCCGGGGCGCATATCTAACGCTTGTTGAATATCGCGCATACCCGCAGCATGAAAGCCTCGTTGCCAAAAAAGTGCGGTGGCTTTTTCAATAATATCATCGTGATCATATTTCATAGCTGCATACCTTATGCGTGAATGTTTTGAACATGTGTTCAATTATCACTTGAACGATCGTTCAAGTAAACATATTATTGCTCTCACATTAGAAAGATAGGGGTAACCAAGAGGGTTACATTAGTTTCTAGTCACATCGACAGGAGAGTGATATGAGCGATTTTAAATTACACACAAAAGACACAGCGCCAGAAGCGGCAAAGCCACTTATTGATAATTCGGTAAGCGCATTTGGCATGCTGCCCAACCTACATGCAGTAATGGCTGAAGCGCCTACGCTTCTTGAAGGCTATCAAGTACTACATAAGCTAGCCCAAGAAACCTCGTTCAGCGCAGAAGAACTAACGGTAGTTTGGCAGGCAGTAAACGTAGAACACGCATGTCATTACTGCGTACCCGCGCATACAGGCATTGCTAAAAGTATGAAAGTAAGTGATGACTTGATTGAAGAGCTTCGCAATGATGAAACATTGTCTGATAGTAAATTGAATACGCTAAAAGAAACCGTACTTGCTGTAACTCGCGGTCGCGGCAACGTAGACAGAGCGCAGCTTGATACTTTCTATGCTGCTGGCTACAAACATCAGCAACTGCTAGAAATTATTCTTATTTTGGCGCAAAAGGTAATGAGCAACTATACAAACCACGTAGCCGAAACACCGGTTGATGAGCCGTTCAAGCAATTCGAATGGTCACCGAAATAAGCACGGTACAAGCGTTCTTTAAAACGGAAGCCTAGCTTCCGTTTTTCGTTTTTGGCAACAGCCTATTGAGTTGACCAAGACGCTTAAGTAACTGCGTACTTAATGATGTTTAAGCCTTAAAATTGCAATCGGCAATTTTGAGTGCATCTAGAATAATGGTTTAAGACGCCAATGGTAGCTGGGGGCTTAACTCTTGTACGGTTTCACTCGCCACCAGCTCTTCATAACCTTTCTGCTGTAACAGTGCTTTCAAGTCATTACAGTTGTCACATTTGTTTTGCTTTGCAATAGCAACTGCTTCGATGAAACACGATAGGTGAGTTATCGATTGTGTTTGTGTCATGTCTACTTCACTTCTGATCTTATTTGCGTTCGTTGATGCTACTTTCATAACAGAACTATGGCTTAGCCTAAAGTCACTACTGTGACAACGCTATGACGCTTTTATGAAAAACCAAAGCAAAAAGTTCAAAAAACCTTGAAATGTATATACATAGGATATACATTTTGCTGTTGAATAATGTAGTCTACTTTTAGCGCAGGTCGTAAATGTCTGAGAAAAACAACAAAAAGAAGAAAAAGAATAGTCAGATGATTATTCGCATTAACGACGAAGAACGTGCGCAATTTATTGCTTTGTGCGAAGAATTAGACACGTCTGCCGCTCGCGAAGTTAGACATTTTATTCGAGAATTTATCGCCAAGCACGGCGAAAAATAACGGCTTTACCAAACATCATGTGCGTAAGGCCAACACTACAAGTAATGATAAGGAACTAAATCATGGCTAAGAAAAAAGAACTTAAAAAAGAAATAAAAGTAACCAAAGCTAAAATTGCTAAGCAAGAAGGCAAGCTAAAAAAGCTTAAGAAGAAGCTTAAAAAAGCGTAAGTGCCAACCCCACTAAACACGATAAACAGCGCTCTTTACAGAGCGCTTTTTTGTATCACAATTAATCTGCCTACAATAGCTCACGAGAGTTACAAACTCTTATTATTGAAGCGTCTAGTCTAAAAGAAGATAATTCCGTCGCTTCACCTTTAAAAATCTACTTGTCGTCGATATTACGCTTTTATTACTACTTTAGTATTGTGCGAGCGAATCTTTTTGTGATTTACTCAGGTCGGAAGCACATAGTGCTTTTCATCCCTAATAATAATAAGTCTTATCAGACAATCTGACGTTTAGCAGTACCCCAACAACAGAATGAAGTTATTGTATTTAAAACCAAATTAACGCGGTTGATACAAGACAACACACTTCAATAAGTAAAATTTAAAAGAATTCAGGAACAACACAATGCAACAGGCAAAATTTAACGCTTCTGCTTTTAAGCTTTCCCTTATTGCTTCTGCAATAGCTGGAATGCCTTTTTCCACGTCGGTTCTTGCACAAGACCAAGCTTCTGTTGATGAGCAAGATGTTGAGCAAATTCAAATTGTAGGTTCAAGACGGGTTGGCCGCACTGTTAATGACTCTCCCGTTCCTATTGATATTATTGATGCTTCTTCGATAGAAGCAACGGGCCTAACTGAAACCAACATGATTTTGAATCAGTTGCTTCCAAGCTTTAACTTTCCTCAACCCTCTATTACTGACGGCACCGACCACGTACGGCCAGCACAGCTACGAGGTTTAGCACCTGACCATACTCTAGTATTAGTAAATGGAAAACGCCGTCATACCTCGGCGCTACTTAACCTAAACGGTTCGGTGGGGCGAGGCTCTTCGGCAGTAGATTTAAACGCTATTCCTGCTAACGCTATCAAACGAATTGAAGTTTTGCGCGACGGTGCAGCGGCCCAATACGGTTCAGACGCTATCGCTGGCGTAATTAATATAGTATTGAAAGATGCCGCTGAAGGCGGTGAAGTATCGGCGACTTACGGTGCTAATGTAACAACGATGGATGGCGTACCTAACCTTGAAGGGGTAAGTATTGGCGCTGACGGTAATTTAGCATTTGATGAGGGCAGTGACCGTGAAGTAACCGATGGACAAACCTTCACCCTTCAAGGCAATGTGGGCTTTGAGTGGGGCGATGATGGTTTTGTAAATGTTTCAGCAGAATATCGTGACCGCGGCCAGGCAAATCGTGCTGACTACGATCAGCGAGAAAACTATGCCCGCGATGCACAGGGGAATTTAGACCCGCGTGAACTCACAGTTAACCGCTATAACCACGTTTACGGTAACGGTGAAGTAGAGGATTACGCGCTGTTTATCAACGCGGGTAAAGCGCTAACTGACAGCGTTGAGTTTTACACTACGGCTGGCTATAGCACTCGTGACTCTCTTGGTAGTGGCTTTTATCGCCGTGCGCAGGACTCACGTAATATCGTTGAGATTTATGAAGATGGTTTCTTACCTTCTATTCAAACCGATATAACCGATATGTCGCTTATCGCTGGCATTAAAGGTTATGGAGATGTCTGGAATTATGACCTGTCTCTGACTCACGGTGGTAACGAGTTAGAGTATGGCGTAGTAAACACATTAAATACGTCACTTGGCCCAACAAGCCAAACTGAGTTTGATGCCGGTACGCTTGAGTACGATACCACTATTATTAACGCAGATGCGTCACGATTGGTTGATACGGGGTTGTTCTACAGTGAAATGAACTTCGCTATGGGGGCAGAATACCGTCATGAAGGTTACGACATTACAGCCGGTGAAGAAAACTCTTACATTCAAGGTACCTTTGGGCCTGGTGGAGCTGTTACAGACCCGGTAGACGGCCCATTTGGAGCCGCTGGTTCTCAAGTATTCCCAGGCTTTACCCCTGAGTCAGCAGGTGACAATAGCCGCCACAACTACAGCTTTTACGTTGATTTAGAAGCCGATGTTGTAGAAAACTGGAATGTAGCAGTGGCTGGTCGCTATGAAGATTATTCAGATTTTGGCAGCACGTTTAACTGGAAGATGTCGCATCGTGTAACGCTTAGCGATGCATTTGCCCTTCGTGCGTCGGTATCAACAGGCTTTAGAGCGCCGTCTCTTCAGCAGCAGTTCTTTACCTCTATCGCTACCGTATTTGTCGATGGCGAGCCAACTGAAACGGGCACATTTGCACCATCAAGTGATGTTGCGCAAGCGCTAGGTAGCCCGGGGCTAGATGCAGAAGAGTCCAATAACTACAGCGCAGGTTTTACTTACTCGCCCACAGCCGACTTTAACTTAACGGTAGACTTCTACCGAATAGACATTGACGACCGTATTGTGCTGTCAAACAATCTATCTGGTGACGCGATTGAAGCCTTGCTAGAAGGCACAGGAGCAAACCGTGCACGCTTCTTCTTAAACGCGATTAATTCGCGTACAGAAGGTGTGGACATTGTATCTACTTACACCTTGAATACATCTGACTATGGTGCGTTTAACTTTAATGCCGGAATGAACTTTAACGACAATGAAGTGACCGACATTTTAGATGCACCTGACGTGCTGCAGAACGCTGGCTTTGACCAAGACAACCTGTTCAGTGATGTTGAACTTCGTCGCTTTGAAACCAGCTCACCTGATAGCAAGCTGAATCTTGGCGTAACGTGGAACTATGACCGCTACACTACCACGCTTCGCACTACACGCTATGGTGAAGTAGAGGATCCTTCTTCAATTGAAGCGCGCAACGAAATCCTTCCTTCGGAATGGATCACTGACTTAGATGTTCGCATTGCATTAACTGATGGGCTAACGGTTTCTGTTGGTGCTAACAACATCTTTGATGTGTATCCAGAGCCAACGCGAGATCTGGTTGATGAAGTAACCACTTTCTCACGTCTGTTTTCCTACTCAGGCTTCTCGCCGTACGGCTTCACCGGCCGCTTTGTTTACGGAAAAGTCTCGTATCGCTTTTAGTTAAGTGCTTCTAGTTAAGCGCTTAGGATAAACGAGAAAATAAAAAAGTAGCTAAGTTGAATTGCCCTCTAAGATTGAATAAAAAACTTAGAGGGCTTTTTTATTGGTTAGGTGAGACGCTATTGTACTGACAGTGCAACATAGTTAAAAGTAATCGTATATTGAGGAACTGCTGTAAGTCCTTAACCTTAAAGTATACCCTCTAATCTTCGTAATCTTGCTTGGCTGGCACTTCATCCCGTTCAAAGATAACTGTGCACCTATGCGCATCGAGAAGTGCGAAGTCTTCTTTGGGAATAAAGGCGTCGTAATCGCGTTGAAGCTTAACTTGTGCTTCCTTGCGAATTTTACTACGACGGATAGCGGTCACAAAATTACGCATTTCATGGTGAGTAGATAACTCTAGTTCGGGTACTGAAACAGGTGTGCCGCTGTCATCTTTGGCTACCATGGTGAAGAAGCTATTGTTAGTATGTTTAACCGCGTTCGTTTTTATGTTCTCGGTGGTGACCTTTATCCCTACAACTAGCGACGTGTTCCCTACATAATGTACAGTAGCATCAAGGTGAAGAAGGTCGCCAACCTCAACGGGCTGTAAAAACTCAACGCCATCCACAGTTACCGTAACGCAATACGCACCTGCATGCTTGCTCGCGCAGGCATAGGCGACTTTATCCATTAGGGACAAGATAACGCCTCCATGCACCTTTCCGCCAAAATTAGCGAATGAAGGTACCATTAATTCAGTCAGTCTTGTTCTTGAAAATGCGACACTTCGTGCAGTCATAAACAACCTTTAATTTTTAGCTCTTGAAAAACGCCGGATAAGCGTTCATATCAATATTAGTTTTACCCTACCATAAATAATAAGGAATGGTTTTGTCACAAACGCACTTTTATCAGCCAAAAGAAGGTCATGGCTTAGCTCACGATCCGTTTAACGCGATCATCGCGCCGCGCCCTATAGGATGGATTTCTACAATATCAAAAGCGGGCGTGTTGAATCTTGCCCCTTACAGTTTTTTCAATGCGTTGAACTATACACCACCTATTATTGGCTTCTCGGTAGTAGGCAGCAAAAAAGATTCATTGATAAACGTGCAGGAAACGGGTGAGTTTTGCTGGAATCTTGTATCGGAAGACTTAGTAGATGCAATGAATACAACAAGCAAACCTCTGGCACCTGAAGAAAGCGAGTTCGAGCATGCTGGGCTTCAAACCGTAGACAGTGAAATAATAAGTGTTCCTCGCGTGAAAGCCAGTAAGGTAAGCATGGAGTGTGAGCTTACCGATGTGGTACAGCTAAAAACTGCTTCAGGTGATGCGGTGAACAGCTGGTTTATTATGGGCGAAGTAGTGGGCGTACACATCGATAAGTCGCTTATAGAAAACGGCGTTTACAGTACACTTAAAAGCAAGCCAATTAGCCGTGGCGGCGGAAGGGGTGATTACTACACTATATCTCAAGATAACTTTTTCGAAATGCTAAGGCCAGAGTAATGGTCTTTAACGAAATAGCGACAACGCGCCATTACCAATCGGTGACCTAAATGTTAAATATGAATTTTGATGAACGCTTAGCTATCAATACGCAAATGCAAGAATGGCAAGCTTCACCTTCCTCTACAGTATGGCGTAAGCCGCTAGAGCGTGAAGCAAAAGAGTCTGGTCATACAACCAGCGTTGTTAAGTACGAAGCAGGCGCTAGCTTTAAGCAGCATAGCCATCCGTATGGAGAAGAAATTCTTGTACTTGAAGGTGTATTTTCCGACGAGCACGGAGACTACCCCGCAGGCACATACATGCGTAATCCGCCGGGCAGCAAACACAGCCCGTTTAGCAAAGAAGGCTGCGTGATTTTGGTCAAGCTAAATCAGTTTGATAAGCGGGATTTGACTGAGGTTAGGGTGAACACTAATACTGCAGAGTGGCTGCAAGGGCAGGGCGGTTTACAAGTAATGCCGCTACACAACTTTGAGCATGAACACGTAGCGCTAGTTAAATGGCCAGTGGGCGAGGTATTTAAGCCTCATAAGCATTTTGGTGGTGAAGAGATTTTTGTAATATCGGGTACGTTCAAAGACGAACACGGTGAATACCCTCAAGGTACATGGATAAGAAGCCCGCATATGAGTCAGCATCATCCTTACGTTGATGAAGAAACAATAATCTGGGTTAAGACAGGGCATTTGCCAGTGGCGTTGTAGGGTATCAATGAAATAGGGCTTGAAAAGAGGGAGATTACTGTTTAAATTTTCGCGCTGATTATCAGCAGAAAAATCGAGCATTCTTACCGTTTAAAAACATGGATAGTTTTAGTTGTCGCGTTTTGGATAAAGTTAAGTAAGTTTACCTCTCTAAAGCATTGCCTCTTCTATTTTTCCGATGTTCTTATAAAGCATGCTCATAATTACGAGTGTAATATGAACAGCTTAGTTAGCCTTATCAAACATAGTGCGGTTTGCATCGTCACTTTATCGGTATTATCAGCGTGCGGAGGGGGAGGCGGAGATTCCTCATCTTCTTCACCTACCCCTGTAACACCTACTAATCCAGCCCCTCCTCCAAGCGGACTTTTTAGCAAGTATGGAGGGCTTAAGAATGAAGCAGTTGTCGACAGCACTTCTGCTTATGATATTGCCTATTATGTAACGTCGGCTTTAGATACGTCTGTAATGTTAGTGCATGCTGACGAATTTCCTTATGCCCGTTTTGACCGAGTGTTAACGGATCACGAGCAACCGTCTGGATTAGACTGTGATTCTGGACAATTAATTGTTGGCGAGTTAAAAAATGATACCTCTGAAGTTGAATACATAAACTGCGCTTTGGGGCCCTATACCTTCAATGGTAACGGTACGTTATCTGTATCGTCTGTGTCTTCTAATGGCGAGTCGTTTGAAGGGACTCTTTCATTTGATAGCCTAACCATCGACAATTCACGAATGGTTGCAAACTTCGAGGGGACGATTGAAGCATCTGTTGGTGAGCAATACACAGAGTCAGCCATAGTAAACGGACTGCTTACCTACGCGTCATCAGGTGTTACGGTGTTTATTGATGACGTAGACATAGACACCACGATTTCCGAAAATAACCCTGTGTTAGTGCCTGATGGAAGAATATACATTTCTCCTTATGGGTACGTTGATGTCACGACTCTGCGACCAGGTTCATTCACCTCACCGTCTCTTGCCCTCGCGATCGCAGGCTCAAGCACACTTATAATTAAAGAAAAGGAAGAAGGGCTTGTCTCTGTTGGCCTTTTCAGCGATATCAATAATGCTGAAGAGCCTACGCTAGTCATTCCTTTTTCTTTTATCGGCAATCAAGACTATTTAGATGCTGAGAATACGGCGCCACTCGTTAATGTGGCATCTACGTCACTTGAAGCTGACCGTAACGTGTTTATGTTATTAGACACCAGCGAAAGTAGTGATATTGATGATGACCTTCTTACTTTCCAGTGGAGCGTGTTATCGGCCCCTGAAGGTGCTAACGTTTCATTTCAAAACAACGGTTTTAACAATACTCGCGTAAGCTTTTCACAGTCAGGCCAATATCAGCTTCAGGTTATCGCTTTTGATGGAAAGGTTGAATCAGACCCTGTGACGGTGTCGGTTTATGTTAAACAAAGCCAACCACAAATAGAGCTAGCGAGCTTAGCGTCTAACCTGCAGGTAGGCGAAGTATATTCAAATAATATAGAGATATTAAATGCCCAGGGGAACGGACCCTTCGAATTTAGGTTAGTTACCTCGCCAATAGATATGCAAATAACCGATGACGGTAGCATTGAATGGGAAGCATTTGTGCCTAATTTTGGCTACCCGCTAGATGTTAACTTTGAAATAGAAGTGAGAAATCGCGATTATGCGACAAGGCTCAAACACACCCTTACAGTAGCTACCAACAGCACAGCTTCCCCTGTTGTAGAGAATTTAACTTCAGACGTCGACAATTTTGAGGTTTTGGGAAACATTGCTGCCACAAGAGATGGCTTTGCGGTGGGAAGTTTGAAAGGGGTATTTAGCTTAAATGAAGATAGAAGTACTTCATTCACTGAAAAAGCGGCTGCTGAACTAGAGCCTACCTTTATTTCTTTGTCGACTACATCTCTTGATACTTACGGTTGGGAAGTATTTGACTCTACATTAGTGAGAAAGAGTTTTAATAGCAATGCAGTATCAGAATATGTGATTGGTGTAAATGGCGGTCCCCCAGAATTTAAGTTTGTTAACGTGGCTGGTGTTGACTATATCCTTGTAAGGATGAGCCGAGAGCTGTTCATTGTTGAACAAGACAGCATGCAGGAAGAGGCACAATTAACCTTATGGGGCCTTGAGGGGAACGGACCAATCCGCGGGCTGAGTAGTTATACTTGGCAAGGAAAACACTATGTTGCAATGATTATCGACGATCATCTCGTTATTGTACAAAAGACACCTGAAGGCTTTGAAGTCTTTAGAAAAGTTAAATACCCAACGGATGAAGAGTTGTATCTTGTGGAAGATGAGCCCGCTATTGTGAACGCATACTATGACGATAGCCCCTTTGTATCCATCATGGTTAGGGAGCGAATTAACGTTAACAGCACCAACCCACAAGAGCTGCTTTTCAATCACGTTTATAACGTTGTTGATGACAGCTTTGTTTCTGTTTACTCTGATTCAAGCATTGAAATATCCAGTATGTCGTCAGCATATCGCCTTGACTATTGCAGCGAGTTTTCTGATACAAAAGCTCACGGCGTGACATATGTCATTACCCCTGAGTTTAACCTAACCGATGATTTGCAATATGATTCTCGCCAAGCTAAATCAAAAGTGTACGCATTGGATATGCATTCAGGCGAACTTATATGGGAGTCTGATTTCTTACTGGCAGATTCAGAAAGAGAAGGGAGTTTGAATAATAACATTTACTGTAATGAAGATAGTAACGGTAATGTCAGGTTAACTTTTGCTACCGGCAAAGTACTTTATCAAACTCATTAAAATTGCTTTAAAGAAACAAAAAGGGGCATCAATGATGCCCCTTTTCGTTTAAACGTAAAATGTTGGGTTAATCCCAAATACCATCTTCCGACTTACCTTGTATCTCACAGTCGCCAACTTTGTATTCCATGTTTTCGCCACTGTCTTTTTTCTTAAAGTAGTCTTTGCTGATAGACACAATGGTAGGGGTCATCCACACAATAGCGATGATGTTAATCACCGTCATTAGGCCTAACGCCATATCGGCCATGGCCCATACCTGAGGTAGTGCCGCCTGTGCGCCCCAGTAGATCATGCCTAAATAACCAATGGTGTACACTGCACGGCCTATTTTGTTATCTAGCTTGAACATGTGTAGGTTACTTTCGCCATAAGCGTAGTTAGCGACCACAGAAGTAAACGCAAATAAGCTGATGGCGGCTGCCACGAAGTCTGTACCGCCTTCACCTAGATGACTGCTCATCGCATCTTGAGTTAAGCGGATACCTTCCATCTGATCAGAGCTTGAACCGCCAGCAAGTAAAATGATAAACGCAGTCGATGTACACAGTATTAGTGTATCTAAGAAAACTCCGAGCATCTGAATGTAACCTTGCGATACCGGATGGTTAGGGTTTGGAACAGCGCTTGCTGCTGCGTGCGGTACAGAGCCGCTGCCCGCTTCATTTGAATAAAGACCACGCTGAATACCATTTTTAATGGCAGCACCTAATGCTCCTGCGCCAGCTTCCTGCAAGCCAAATGCTGATTTTATAATATCAAGTAACATGGCTGGCAGTTCTGAAATATTAATGAAGGTAATGGCCAATGCCACAAGCACGTAGCCAATTCCCATAAATGGCACCACGAACTCGGCAAAGCGAGCAATGCTTTTAAGCCCTCCCACTACGATTAAAGCTGCCAGAGCAATAATGGCGAGGCCCACATATTCAGTGGGGAAAGCATACGCATTATTTAATGCATCGGTAATAGTGTTGGCTTGAACGGCACTGAAAACAAACCCGTAGCCAAAGAACAAACAAAGCGAGAAAGCGACAGCTAACCAGGTTTTATTGAGCCCCTGCTTGATATAGTAAGCAGGGCCGCCACGGAACTCCCCGTTTTCGTCACGTACTTTGTAAAGCTGGCCCAAAACACTTTCCGCAAAGCCGGTGGCCATACCGAGAAGAGCAATCATCCACATCCAAAAGATAGCGCCAGCACCACCTAGTGATATAGCTACCGCAACACCAGCTAAGTTACCTGTACCTACACGGGCGGACAAGCTGGTACATAAAGCTTGGAATGAACTGATCCCGTCTTTACTAGAGGTGTTACTGCCTTTTAGCAAGCTGAACATATGGCCGAAGTGCCTAAGCTGTACACCGCCTAGTTTTACGGTAAACCAAATACCACATGCTAAAAGCATGATAATGAGTACCTGGCCGTCTCCCCAAAGAATATTGTTAACTAATGAAACGAATTCGTTTATCACGCACTTTCCTTCGTTATTGTTTTAATAGTTACTCGGACTGTAAAAATGAACTGAACATGACAGGTGCGTTGTCAGAACAAACGCTTCGGTTTGGGCAAACACAGATCTGCTAAACCTTAGAATAAGCCGAGCTATATCGATAAAGAACCAATACTAGCACGACAATTAAATGATTGGGCAATGAAAACGTACTGAAACTATGACGTTTTATGCTCTCATATAGCAAATTTATTCATTCATGGGGGAAAGGGTGTAGGAATTTAAATCCAAAATCTATCGGCACTTTTTAAAAAAGGGAATCACAAACAAAAAAGCCGCTCAAAAGAGCGGCTTCTTCAAGAATATGGCTGGGGTAACAGGACTCGAACCTATGAATGGCGGGATCAAAACCCGCTGCCTTACCAACTTGGCTATACCCCAATTTTGGTGCGGAAGGAGAGACTTGAACTCTCACGCCGTGAAGCACTGGAACCTAAATCCAGCGTGTCTACCAATTCCACCACTTCCGCAATGTAGACTTCCAATTAAGGAATGTAAAAGTTGGTGGCTACGGCGAGATTCGAACTTGCGACCCCATCATTATGAGTGATGTGCTCTAACCAACTGAGCTACGTAGCCTAAACTTTTATCTTCAATAAAAAGCCGCTCGATGAGCGGCTTCTCAAGAATTTGGCTGGGGTAACAGGACTCGAACCTATGAATGGCGGGATCAAAACCCGCTGCCTTACCAACTTGGCTATACCCCAAATGGTGCGGAAGGAGAGACTTGAACTCTCACGCCGTGAAGCACTGGAACCTAAATCCAGCGTGTCTACCAATTCCACCACTTCCGCGTAGACGCTAGCTATAATAGTCATTCAAAAAAGAATGGCTGGGGTAACAGGACTCGAACCTATGAATGGCGGGATCAAAACCCGCTGCCTTACCAACTTGGCTATACCCCAGTTGTGGTGCGGAAGGAGAGACTTGAACTCTCACGCCGTGAAGCACTGGAACCTAAATCCAGCGTGTCTACCAATTCCACCACTTCCGCGCAGCTAGACTTTCCTAAAAGAGATAACAGAGAATTGGTGGCTACGGCGAGATTCGAACTTGCGACCCCATCATTATGAGTGATGTGCTCTAACCAACTGAGCTACGTAGCCTTGCTATTCTCTTCCCTCTCAGGAAGTGGCGCGTATTATGCGTATATGACTGGCAACCGTCAACCCCTTTTTTACTAACTTTTTTTAAATGCTCATTAAGTGTGCGTATTAGGGCGAAATACGCACAAAAAGCCGTGAATTTGAACAACTTGCACGAAATAAGTTAGCAATTTACCACGCTTTGTCACTGGTTTTTGTTTGGTAATAACACACGTCAATTGGGCGCGGGCCATACGTATTGTCATGAAAAAACGGGTTATCTAGGTTTTTTCCTGTATTCACTCGTTTTTTATATTCTTCATGATGAGGCGTTTGCAGGAAATAAGGTGTTGCATTGCTTGCATGCACAAAAGCCTGCTTTATTTTGCTTTCTTGGGTAATGTCATCTAAAACGCCGCCTGTGTCCACATTGCCTCTAGGCAACTTTTGAAGTAGCTCCATACCTTTCACCACGCGGCCAATCACCGACATGTTTCTATCTAAGTGTCGTGGCGCTTGACCAATTACGATATAAAACTCGGTACTGGCGGTATCTTTCTCGCTATTACGAGCAAACGCCACAACGCCAGGGCAGTGGAGACCCCACATTTCCTTTCGGTTTTTATCAACGCCAACAGGAAATCCGTCTAAAAAGCCTGTGTGAGGTGCAAACATATCCTTAGATTCAACGAAGCTTACATTGCTATTAAGTGGTTGGGTAAATTCAGCGTTGATTGTCGTAAGCAGATTTGCTGCAAACCGAGCTGAGTCGTGAGTATCATTACTGCCTGCCTGTGCGACAAAGCCGTCTACAACACGATAAAACGCTTGCTCGTTGTAAAAGCCAGCGTCTATAAGGGCTTTGAACCTAGCCACATGTTTTGGCGCAAGTGTTGGGTGTAGTGCAATCACCACGTCGCCGTGTGCGGTTTTAAAGGTCACTGTATTAGTTTGGGGTACCTGATACCAACTGTCGGCATTGCTTACCAAAGTTGGCGCTATTTCACCGCCGCCGATGTTAGTTTGTGTAGTTACTGCTTTAATCTGAGTTTCACTGGCAATGGAAAAGCAAGCGAAGCCTAGTAAACATAACGTTCTAACCGAGGCCTTGTACAGAGACTGTCGTTTTTTTAGCTGTGAATATCGCTGTGATTTGCTTTGCAATGTTGAGAATAGGTAAGAATTGCTGAACTTTTTAAAAATCATTGTTAACGTCGTTCGTTTTTTAATAGTTATATCAGCCCTATGTACGCTTAACAATTGTTTACGGGAAACAAAAAAGCCACCTTGCGGTGGCTTTAGTAAACTGTGCTAGTTTCTACGATAGAAATTACACGTTAAAGCGGAAATGGATAACGTCACCATCTTTAACAATGTAGTCTTTACCTTCTAAACGCCATTTACCTGCATCTTTGGCACCTTGCTCGCCGTTAAACTCAACAAAGTGATCGTAGCTTACTATTTCAGCGCGAATAAAGCCTTTCTCGAAGTCGGTGTGAATTTTACCCGCTGCTTGTGGTGCGGTTGAACCTTCAGGGAAAGTCCATGCTCGCACTTCTTTAACACCTGCAGTAAAGTAAGTTTGAAGCGTTAGCAAGTTGTAACCGGCACGAATTACGCGGTTAAGGCCAGGCTCTTCTAAGCCCATGTCCTGCATAAACTCTTCGCGTTCGTCATCTTCAAGCTCCGCAATATCAGACTCGATAGATGCACAAACAGCTACAACTGTAGCATTTTCGCCTGCTGCAATCTCTTTTACCTGATCAAGATACGGGTTGTTTTCAAAACCATCTTCATTCACGTTAGCAATGTACATGGTCGGCTTAAGAGTAAGCATGTTCATGTAGCTGATTGCCGCAAGCTCTTCTTTACTAAGCTCTAGTGAACGAAGTAATAAGCCTTCATCTAGGTGCGGCTTAATCTTTTCAAGTACCTTCATTTCGTACTTGGCATCAGCGTCGCCACCTTTGGCGCGTTTTGCTACACGGTGAAGTGCTTTTTCTGTGGTTTCTAAATCAGATAGCGCAAGTTCGGTGTTGATAACGTCGATGTCATCTTTAGGGCTAACGCGACCTGCAACGTGAACAATGTTTTCATCGTCGAAGCAGCGTACAACGTGACCGATAGCGTCGGTTTCACGAATATTCGCTAGAAATTTATTACCTAGGCCTTCACCTTTAGATGCGCCTTCTACCAAACCCGCAATATCAACGAATTCCATAGTAGTGGGAATAACGCGCTGTGGGTTTACGATTTCAGCCAACTTGTCCAAACGAAGATCTGGCACAGGTACTACGCCTGTGTTTGGCTCGATGGTACAGAAAGGGAAGTTGGCCGCTTCGATACCTGCTTTTGTTAATGCATTGAAAAGTGTTGATTTACCTACGTTTGGTAGGCCAACAATACCGCATTTAAAACCCATGGTATGGATCCTTAGTTTGGAAAAGTGAAAACTGGCTAGGTTTACCCTTTGTGAGAGTGCAACCTGTTCTGTGCTTGCTTAAGGTCTTCTTTCAGCAAAATTTCGGTACAGCGTACCGCTTCATCAACGGCGCTTTCAATAGCTGCCTTTTCATCTGCTGGTGGCTTACCAAGAACATGTCCGGTTACTCGGCTTTTATGACCTGGATGACCAATACCTATGCGCAAACGCAAAAAATTCTTGTTGTTACCCATTTTAGCCACAATATCGCGTACGCCGTTTTGACTAGAACTTCCACCCACTTTGTATTTTGCTACGCCGGGGGGCAAATCCAATTCGTCAAATGCTACTAGTATTTGTTCTGGTTCTATGCGGTAAAAATTAGCCAGTGCTGCTACAGCTTGCCCACTTTTATTCATAAACGTAGTGGGGTAGAGCAAACGGACATCTTTGCCAGCAATAGTAATGCGAGCAGTCTTACCGAAGAATTTGGTTTCTGGTTTTAGCGGGGCGCTATAGGTGTCGGCAAGTTGGTTGAGAAACCATTCACCGGCATTGTGTCGGGTATTTTCATATTCGGGGCCTGGATTACCCAGGCCCACGATTAGGCGGATATCAGCCAAGAGGATTATTCCTCTGAAGCTGCTTCTTCGCCGTCTTCTTCTGCGTCAGCCGCTTTAGGAGCAGGCTTAACAGTCACAACTGCTAGGTCGTGAGCTTCGTCGTTCTTAGCAAGTTCTACCGAAGAAACGCCAGCTGGAAGTGTTAGGTCAGAAAGGTGTAGCGTTTGACCCATTTCAACAGCAGCCATATCTACTTCGATGAACTCTGGGAGGTTCTTAGGCAGACAAGTAACTTCAATTTCAGTTACGTGGTGCTCAGCGATACCGCCAGCTTTAACAGCAGCAGACTTCTCTTCGTTTACGAAGTGAAGTGGTACGTTAGTGTGAACGTCTTCGCCAGCGATTACACGTTGGAAGTCAATGTGCATGATCTTAGGCTTGTAAGGGTGACGCTGCATGTCTTTAACTAGTACTTCAACAACTTTACCGTCTAGGTTTAGCTCAAGAACGTGTGAGTAAAACGCTTCAAAGTCAGCAGAGTTGTTTACTTTGTTATGATCTAGTGTGATAGAAACTGGTGCTTCTTCACCACCGTAGATGATACCAGGAAGCTTATCTTCGCGACGTAGGCGGCGGCTCGCACCTTTCCCTAGGTCTGTACGAACAGAAGCATCTAGTTTGAAATTTGCTTCAGACATTGTCTGTCTCCAAAAAATATAAGTCTAATGATGTGGGTTTTTGCGACCAAAACCCACTGTAATTTGATGTTTATCACGTTTGAAAATACATTCATACGCACAATAAATCATCAGCCCAAAATTCAAGGGCGGCGAATTCTAACACCACCTACTACAACATACAATTACCAACGAAGATAAAAATAGAAGCGAGCTAACCTGAAAATGGCGCTGCCAACATCAAAAACGCGCCGAAGCGCGTTTTTATTTTACCAAGAACAGTATAGGCTAACTTTCATCCAAGCTATTATTTCTGGCTTCATCTTTAAATGTTGCTATCTTGAGCGTTACCGTTTATTTCGTCAGCACCACTCTGTAATGGGCTTTTCCTTCTCGTAACCTTTCAATAGCGTCATTTACATCATCAAACTTAAAAGTTTCAGTAACCGGTTCAATATTATGTTGGGCTGCGAAATCGAGCATGGTTTTGATGGTTGCTGGGCTACCCACAGGGGAACCAGATACGCTTTTTTGACCGCCAATTAAATTAAACGCACCTATATCAAGAGGCTCAAGGGTAGCCCCCACAAAGTGAAGTCGACCTTTCGGCGCCAATGTAGATAAATACAGATTCCAGTCTAGCTTTACATTAACCGTCGAAATAATCAGGTCGAAGCGACCGCGTGCTTTCTTAATCTCGTTTTCATCACGACTATTAATAGTATCTGATGCGCCCAGCTCTATCGCTTCCTTTTGCTTAGATTCGCTTGAAGTAAACGCGACTACTTTGCATCCCCACGCATTTAAAAACTGCAAAGCCAAGTGCCCTAGACCACCAATGCCGATAACTCCAACTTCACTTGCTGGGCTAATACCAAACTGGACAAGAGGATTGAATACAGTGATGCCGCCGCAAAACAAAGGCCCTGCTTTTGTGCTGTCGATAGAATCGGGAAGGGGAATAACAGCGCGGGCCTGAGCGCGTACTTTATCTGCAAATCCGCCGTGGCGACCACCGATAGTCATAGTAGCATCGGCACACAGGTTGTGATCGCCTTCCTCGCAAGTTCTACAGCTATTGCAATAGGATGAATGCCAACCGAGTCCCACACGCTGTCCAACTTTAAGAGAGGTTACATGCTCGCCCACTTGACTGATAGTACCTACTACCTCGTGTCCTGGCACAAAAGGGTACTCTGTCATACCCCATTCATTATCAAGCATGCTCAAGTCACTGTGGCATAT
The DNA here is from genome assembly GCF_036864475.1 of Alteromonas sp. S005. Taxonomy (NCBI): domain Bacteria; kingdom Pseudomonadati; phylum Pseudomonadota; class Gammaproteobacteria; order Alteromonadales; family Alteromonadaceae; genus Alteromonas; species Alteromonas sp. S005. The sequence continues at coordinate 55,053 of NZ_JAZETN010000006.1, forward strand.
ACCACAACTTTCAACATTTATTTCAACGTCATGCGAAGCAAGCTCGCCGGGGTCGTACTGAAACTTTTCCAGTTTTGCGCCCGCTTCTTTAGCGGCATATGCATTAATCATCACTGGTCATCCTTTTAAGTGTAGGTATGTACTATTAGTACGAGAGTAAAGGTTATTCGCTGTTTGAAAACATTAATTATGTAAGTTACATAAACGCGTTATTTGCTACTTATTTCGCACAAGGTACGATCATTGTGTTTGAAGGTTATCAATAACCTTGCTGGTATCAAGCACCTTAACGCTTGATACTTGAAGTACTGTACCGAATTGGGTGAAGGTCATCATGTCTGGTTTAGGTGTGCCTTCAACTTCAACAACAAGTCCATTTTTTTGATAGGTTTCGTCTAGACCATGTAAGGTATAACGGTCGCCGTTTTCGGCAATAAATGCATAAAAGCCGCCTTCTAGGTCTTTGTATATAATGCTGCCTTTCATAGAGACTTCACCTTTTACGCTATCTTCAACGGCTTCAGCTTGTGTAACAGGTTCAGCAACCAGCTCTTTGGGCATAGATTCCGTCTTGCTTTCCATTTGCTTTTCTTTATCTACCATAGTGACGTCCTTATTACTTTCTTCTTGAGAGCAAGCGACAAGTGCAAGCGCAGAAGTAATTATGAGTGCGAGTTTAAGGTGGTGTGTCTTCATTCTTATATTCCTCTATTAAACAAGAGTAGGATTTATGGTTAGCGCCCAGTTAAAGCCAAGTGTGCAACAGTACAAAATTTTTGGCTATTACCGATTAAGGCTCTTCTTTGTTTTACAGTCTTCCACGGTGGTTAAGTAATTTCTACAAAAAACGCAGAAACCTATACATATTTTTTACATCATTAAAGAGATTACCGCACTCGGTCTAAGGGAACCGTGTGTTCGTTTTTAAAAAGAGCCAGAAGTTTTCAGGGAGAAGTCGAGGCTTTATCTTATTCGTCAAAATTTACCTGCGAAAAGTTTTTATAAAAAGTGACATAAGCCGCGGTTTAACGGGTGTCGGATAATATTCGCCTAAGGGTTTAGCGTGCAGCTGGATAATAGATTTCTTTTTATTACTAAGAGCGAAATAGACCGCATTTTAGGTTCGGACATTTTGCTGTGCAGAATTTTATAGGATGGTTGGCACAGACCCTGCTTTATAATCATTGACTTAAGTAATAACAGCGCCCGAGATTTACTCATTAAGTCAAAAGGCAATGTATTACGCAGCTAGCATAATCTCCATTACCTTAATTGGGGATTATCAAAAGCAACGTTTTTAAGGAGAGAAAATGAAGCACTTAACCAAAATTTTTGCAGTATCGAGTCTGGCACTAGCGGCAAGTGCGTGCGACGTGAACAAAACTGAAGATGGCGAAATGCCTGATGTTGACGTTGAGTCTGGCGAGCTTCCTGAATATGAAGTAAAGAAAACCGATGATGGTCAAATGCCAGACGTTGACGTTGAAGGCGGTAAAATGCCTGAGTATGACGTCGATACGATGGACGTTGACGTAAAAACAAAGACTAAAGAAGTTGAAGTACCTGTTGTTGACGTGGATATGCCAGAAGACGACGAAGAAGACGAAATTGATAATTAATCAATAATTCGTATAAAAGAAGCGAGTGAAACAATGCTATTGAAAGACATTGTCTCACTCGCTTTTTAGTGCGAGTTAGTACTCAAACATTGCTGAAATAGACTCTTCGTTGCTGATGCGACGAATAGTTTCAGCAAGCATCTCAGATAAAGTAAGCTGTTTTACTTTTCCAATTTGCTTCATCTCTGCACTTAATGGGATAGAGTCGGTAACGATAATTTCGTCAATAACAGACTCTTTAAGATTGTTTGCAGCATTACCTGAAAAAATAGCGTGAGTCGCATAAGCATAAACACGGCGCGCGCCATGCGCTTTTAGCGCTTCTGCTGCTTTTGCAAGCGTACCGCCTGTGTCAATCATGTCATCGACAATGATGCAGTCTCTGTCTTTCACGTCACCAATGATGTTCATTACCTGAGCCACATTCGCTTTAGGGCGACGCTTATCGATAATGGCAAGGTCGGTGTCGTTAAGTAGTTTCGCAGTAGCACGTGCACGAACAACACCGCCAATGTCAGGAGAAACGACGACAGGGTCGGCAAAATCACGTCTTACCATGTCAGCAAGAAGGATAGGAGTACCGAATGCGTTATCCACCGGAACATCAAAGAAACCTTGAATTTGTTCGGCGTGTAGGTCGATAGTAAGTACGCGGTCAACACCAACGTTAGACAGGAAGTCAGCCACTACTTTCGCAGTAATTGGCACCCTAGCTGAACGAACACGACGGTCTTGGCGTGCATAACCAAAGTAAGGAATTACTGCTGTAATACGACCAGCTGATGCGCGACGTAGTGCGTCGATCATCACAATAAGTTCCATAAGGTTATCGTTAGTAGGTGCGCACGTAGACTGGATAATAAAAACGTCCGAGCCACGGACGTTTTCATGAATTTCTACGCTGATTTCACCGTCACTGAAACGGCCAACTTTGGCATTTCCAAGTTTGGTGTAGAGGCGATCGGCAACTTTCTGGGCAAGTTCTGGTACGGCATTACCTGCAAAGAGCTTCATATCTGGCACAAGTGGTTCCTCAGTGCGTTGATAAAAGAGGTTTGGCTGGGGTAGCAGGACTCGAACCTACGAATGGCGGGATCAAAACCCGCTGCCTTACCAACTTGGCTATACCCCAATTTTTAAGTTCTTGTCCGATGTGGCGTACACGCTATTTTTGTTGTTCTAATTTGTCTAATAGTGGTGAGCGATTCACACCTTTTGCGACAAAACTCTGCCAAGCTTCAGGCATGTTAGCCCTAACCTGTTCGGCTAAAGTGTAGTCAGAAAAAGTGGCAAATACGCAAGCACCTGTGCCCGTCATTCGCGACGGTGCATAGTGTACCAACCACTGTAATAATTTTGCAACTTCAGGATAGCGATTCGCGACTAATTGCTGACAATCATTCCAAGTTTTTTCAAATTTATAGTCTTCCCAACGTATCGCAGGTGTATTTCTGGGTAAATCGGGTGAAGTAAACACCTCCGCCGTACTTACATGAACATTAGGGTTTGCCACAAGAAAGTACTGTTCTTTTTGAGGAGCTGGGGTTATGTCCTCTCCAACGCCTCCCGCAAATGCCGTCAGACCTCGCACAAAAATAGGTACATCGGCACCTAATGCTAACCCAAGCTCAGCCAGTTCATCTTCACTTAGTCCTGTGTTCCAAAGATGATTAAGCGCGACTAACGTGGTTGCGGCATTCGATGAACCTCCACCAATACCGCCACCCATAGGAAGACGCTTGTCTAACGAAATAACGGCACCCTTATTACATTTTGTTTTTGTTGCCAGCAGTCGCGCTGCTTTTACAATTAAATTGTCATCGTCTGGCACACCATCTAGAGGTGTTTCCATTCGAGTGGCTGTATCGTCTGTGCTTATATCAAAGGCGAGGGCATCGCCGTAATCCAGCATTTGAAACAGGCTTTGAAGCTGATGATAGCCATTGTCATATCGACCAAGAATATGTAAGAAAAGGTTTAATTTAGCGGGGGAGGGCCACCAATCTTTTTGCGTTGATTCAAATGCGTTCACAACAGAGTCCACTGATAAATTTTAATTTTAAGCTGAGTTTTAGGCATATTCGGGGTTTCATCTTGGATAAGCGTGATGCTGTGTGGTAGCCATACAGATGTTTCATCTTCCAAATCAACACTACCGTAGTTGCCGTAAGTTACCTTCCAATTGCGACAACCTTGGCAATAACTTTCAAGGGTATTCACAAGCCCTTTTTCGGTTAAGGTGTATTTATCTCCCTCAAGGGGAAGACCTTTAACCCAAGACAGTAAAGGCTCTACCGGTATTAGCATTCCGGTGCTTCGATAAATAAGTGGTTCTGGCAAGGCGTCTACATAGGTTTCACCGTCAGCCTCTAATACTGACTGATTTTTGTTCACGTTTAGATTAACTAGACTCACTCCTAAAAAATTAGTTAATCGAAAATCGAAATCGCCGGAATCGTTTTTCCAGACTAAATTAAGACTCGCCGCTTCTTTTCCATAGCGAAAAGCAATTTTTCCGCGCATTTGCCAATGGTGGACTTCAGCCACTTTTTCGAGTTGCGCAGTAAGGTTTACCGCATTTTCTGGGCCTTTCGGAGCGGTCGTACATGCACTTAATATAAAGCAAAGAGCAAATAATAAGGAAAATAAGCGAATCATTAAGGCAATATACCCGTATAAAAATAAATCATATTTAGCTGTGACATTATGGGAACACAGTTTCACCAACACTTTCAATCATTTTGGGTTTTTCGTACAATGCCGCTCCGACGTTGCCAGCACAGATTTTAATGACTTTACTCGCCCTCGGTATTAACCACAAAACAGCACCAGTAGCACTTCGCGAAAAAGTGGCCTTTACACCAGATTCTCTGGTGGAAGCGCTTGCGAGTTTAAAAAAGCTGAACGGCATAGATGAGTCTGTCATTGTATCAACCTGTAACCGCACTGAACTATATGTCAACACCCAAGATGATACGGGTCAACAGCTTCTACAATGGTTAAGCGACTTTCATCATTTAGATGTAGAAGAGATTGCTAGTAACAGCTACGTGCTCGCACAAGACGAAGCAGTAAAGCACATTATGCGAGTAGCGAGCGGCCTTGATTCACTTATTTTAGGTGAGCCCCAGATATTAGGGCAGGTAAAGCAGGCGTTTGGCGATGCAAAGCATTCGGGAATGGTGAGCAGCGAGTTTGATAAGTTGTTCCAACATACTTTTTCGGTGGCGAAGCGCGTTCGCAGTGAGACTGATATAGGGGCAAACGCGGTAAGCGTGGCTTATGCAGCAGTGCAGTTAGCCAAGCATATATTCGCTGAATTACCTAAGCGTTCGGTATTACTTGTGGGTGCAGGTGAAACCATTGAGTTAGTTGCTCAGCATTTGAAAGAGCAGGGCGTAAGCTGTTTAGCTGTGGCAAACAGAACGGTAGCCAGAGCTGAGGCTTTAGCCGAAACGCTAGATGCCAGCGTGTTTACCTTGTCACAAGTACCTGAGCACTTAAAAGATTTCGATATCGTGATAAGCTCTACCGCGAGTCAGCTACCTTTAATTGGTAAAGGTATGGTGGAAAAAGCGCTTAAACAGCGTAAAAACATGCCAATGTTTTTGGTCGATTTGGCGGTGCCGCGTGATATAGAGTCAGAAGTTAACGAGTTAGGTGATGCCTATCTTTATACTGTCGATGATTTACAGCATATTGTTCAAAAGAATTTAGAAAACCGCGAGCAAGCTGCTAAAGAAGCTGAAAAGCTTATCGACAAGCAAGCTGGCGACTACATGATATGGAAACAGTCGCAGCAATCCATAGATTTAGTAAGACAGTATCGCCAAAAAGGCATGGCACAGCGTGACGATATTGTGGAAAAAGCCAAAGCGCAATTAGCGGAAGGTAAGAATGCCGAAACGGTATTAGAAGAAATGGCGTATAAGCTAACTAATACGTTGTTGCACTCAACGACCCTAGCGTTACGCGAGGCTGCCATGCATGATGACCCGTCGTTAAGCCGTTGGATGGGGCAAGCATTAGATTTATCTGACTTTTCGTCAGACAATAATAAATAAGGTAATAAGAAGCATATGAAAGAGTCGGTAGTTAGGAAACTCGAACACTTAGTCGAGCGTTTCGAAGAAGTTCAGGCGTTACTCGGTGACCCTGAAGTTATCGGCGATCAGGATAAGTTTCGCAACTTATCAAAAGAGTTCAGCCAGCTAGAAGATGTAGTCGCTGGCTTTAATGCCTATCAGCAAGCACAAGAAAACTTAAGCTCAGCACAGGAAATGCTGAACGAAGACGATGCTGAAATGCGTGAAATGGCACAAGAAGAGATGAAAGAAGCTAAGGCTGAAATTGAGCGCCTTGAAACTGAGCTTCAGGTTTTACTTCTGCCTAAAGATCCAAACGATGACAACAACTGCTTCTTAGAAATTCGCGCAGGAGCGGGCGGCGACGAAGCGGCGATATTTGCCGGCGATTTATTCCGTATGTATAGCCGCTACGCCGAAAGCCGCGGATGGCGTGTTGAGTTGGTAAATGCCAACGAAAGTGAACACGGTGGCTACAAAGAGGTGGTTGCTAACGTTAGTGGCGATGGCGTTTATGGTGTGCTGAAGTTCGAGTCGGGCGGTCACCGCGTACAGCGTGTTCCAGAAACCGAATCGCAAGGTCGTATTCACACCTCAGCATGTACTGTTGCCGTATTGCCTGAGATTCCTGAGTCAGAAGCCATTGAAATCAATCCAGCTGAGCTTCGTATCGATACCTTCCGCGCATCGGGCGCGGGTGGTCAGCACGTTAACAAAACTGACTCTGCTATTCGTATCACGCACTTGCCAACGGGGTTGGTTGTGGAGTGTCAGGACGAGCGTTCGCAGCATAAGAACCGTGCTAAGGCTATGTCAGTACTTCAAGCGCGTTTAAATCAAATTGAAGAAGAAAAGCGCGCGGCAGAAGAAGCTTCTACTCGTAAGAGCTTAGTAGGTAGTGGTGACCGCTCAGAGCGTATTCGTACTTACAACTTCCCGCAAGGTCGCGTTACCGATCACCGTATCAACCTGACTATCTATCGCTTAGATGAAGTAGTAGAAGGGGATCTAAAACAGCTCGTCGATCCGATTTTGCAAGAGCATCAGGCTGACTTGTTAGCCTCGCTTTCTGACGAATAATTTCGTAATGCAGCAAAAATAGCGTTAAAAAGATAATGCGCATAGATAAGGCCCTAGCATGGGCTGTTGAGCAATTAGAGGGTGGAGAGTCACCCTCTGTTGATGCCAAAGTTATATTGGCAAATATTCTTGGTAAGTCTCAAACTTACCTGTTCACATGGCCAGATAAAACCTTGGACGACACTGAGCGGACTCTATTTGAGGTTGCAGTAGCTAAGAGAAAACGGGGTGAGCCTGTTGCTTATATTATCGGCAAGCGCGATTTCTGGACCCTTTCACTATTTACCTCACCTGATACTCTAATACCCCGGCCTGATACAGAAGTGTTGGTTGAACAGGTTCTTAACTGGGCCAATGACCATCTATCTCATCCGCTGTCAATTTGCGACTTAGGAACGGGCACTGGCGCTATTGCTTTAGCATTAGCAAGCGAATTGCCTGAAGCATCAGTAACGGGTGTGGACTTCCAGCAAGGAGCGGTAAAACTTGCAACTCGTAATGCACAAGCCAATAACATAACCAATACCCGCTTCGTGCAAAGTGATTGGTTTAATGCTCTCAATGGCCAAACCTTCGACATTATCGTTTCAAACCCGCCTTATATCGAAGAAACCAGCCCATATCTTGACGAAGGCGACGTGCGTTTTGAACCGAAAACGGCATTAACCTCTGGTCATGATGGCTTAGATGACATTAAGCATATTATTGATAATGCGCCTGAATATCTCAATAAAGGGGCTTTACTTGCATTCGAACACGGCTTTGACCAAGGCACTGCTGTTAACGCTTTGCTCGCAAATGCTGGATTTGTAGATGTCAAAACTGTTAAGGACTACGGTGACAATGATCGCGTAACGTTAGGTCAGTGGCGTTAGCTCTTTAATTACTTTCATCACGCATAAAATTGGCAGTAACCATAGCTGTTTAATTGCAAACTTGCTTATATTTTGTTTTACATTAGTATCTTGTGTAGCATCGAATAAAAATCAAAAGCGCTAAGCTATACAACTTCTTACACTACAGGATGTACCAGATGAATGATGACTTTCTTTTCGCAGAAGATGACGATGAAAATGAAGTAGAAGATTTGGGCTGTTGGAAAGTGCTCATCGTTGATGATGAACCCGAAGTACATGCGGTTACCAAACTAGCTCTAAATGATTTCAGTTTAAATGGTAAATCCCTAGAATTTGTTAGCGCACACAGTGGCGAAGAAGCAAAGAGAATTTTCGAAACTCATAATGATATCGCTGTAGTCTTACTTGATGTGGTAATGGAAACCGATGACGCAGGTCTTCAAGTGGCAGACTACATACGCAATGAGCTCGACAATCACTTTACCCGCATTATTTTACGCACTGGCCAGCCCGGCCAAGCACCAGAAAAAGATGTCATCATTAACTACGACATCAATGACTATAAATCTAAAACCGAACTAACTGCACAAAAACTATTCACAGTTATTATTGCAGCGCTGCGCTCTTATCGCGATATTATCGTTATTGAAGAAAATAGGCGCGGTCTTGAAAAGATCATCGATGCCTCTGTTGATTTGTTTTCTTCACGTTCTCTCGAAAAATTCATGCAGGGCATCATTCAACAGTTGGCCTCTATTTTGGGTTGTTCGAAAGATGCCGCCTATATCACTACTGCGGTTGCCACTACATCGCGAACAATCAATACAAACAATAGTCAGTTGGGCAAAGACGAACTTTATGTGTTTGCAGGAAATGGCGAATATGCCAGCAAAGAAGGCGTGCCGCTAAAAGATGCGATTAGTGCAGAAGAATATGCACTATGTGCACAGGCAATGCGCGATAAGCAGATTGTATATGCAGAAGATCACGTGGTGGCTTACTGTAATAGCAAAACTCACGACGGTGCACTTTTGTATTTGTCGGGTTTGCCCAGAAGAATTGGTGATAATGATAGGCATTTGGTGAAACGCTTTTCAGATAGTGTGCAGCTGGCGTTTGATAACGTATTAAAAACCGTTGATGTTGAGGCGACGCAGAAAGAAATTATTGAGCGCTTAGGGCGCGCTTTAGAGCATGAATCAAATGCGTCAAATCACCTAACGAGAATGGTTGAAATGGCGCAACTATTGGCAGAAAAAGCAGGGCTTAGTGAACAGGACCTTGATACTCTGCGCCTTGCTATACCGCTGCATGATATTGGTACCTCTATTGTGCCAAAAGCGATTTTGAAAAAAACAACGCCTTTAACCGAAGAAGAAGTTTTCAACATACGTCAGCATGCAGAGTTTGGGTATCAAATTTTGCAAGACTCAAGCCGCCCAACGGTTCAGCTTGCCGCCATGTTAGCAAAACAACATCACGAGCGTTGGGATGGAACAGGTTATCCCGATGGGCTTAAGGGCGAAGAAATCGATATTAAAAGCCGTATTGCCACATTGGTAGATGTGTTTGATGCGCTAATAAACTCGCGACCCTACAAGCCCGCGTGGACAGTTGATAAGGTTGAAGCTGTATTAAAAGAGGAAAGCGGTAAACACTTCGACCCACACTTGGTGGAATGTATGCTAAACGATCTTCCCGCTTTTATAGCAATACAAGCTCAATATCCTGATGCGAAGTGATGCATTTCCCCGTTATTTACGTACTGTAATACGTTACAATAATAGCGTTTACACGAGAGCTATAAAAAATAAGATAGGTCTAACCCAGCCCACCTGTCTTTAAGATGACTGCTCGTGCTTTAAAATGTGACTGCAAAGTAATCACATATTGTCGATGGCTTTCAAGAGAAAGGCATAAACTTAGCTGCCTTTTAGAGGGCTTTCGATTTTCACGTTCAAGATAAAACAATGACCATTTGGCTCATGTGTTAGAAAAATGAGCAGCAGGCTTATCATCTAATAAAAACAGGAACACACTATGTACATGATGGCAAAACACCTTCATTTAACCGCCGTTGGCCTAAGCATCCTATTCTTTGTCTTTCGGTTTATTTGGAGCCAATTTGACGCTACAGCGTTAAACAAGAAGTGGGTGAAAATTCTTCCTCATATCATTGATACCGTGCTGTTAGCGAGTGCAATCTGGCTGTGTGTCATTCTGTCTCAATACCCATTTGTTAACGCGTGGCTCACGTTTAAGGTCATTGGCGTAGTGCTTTACATTGTGTTTGGATTGTTTGCACTTAAGAAAGCTAAAACAAAGTTAAGCAAGTGGGGCTTCTTCGTTGCAGCACTGGTGGTGTTAATGGCAACAGCAATGGTAGCAGTCACCAAACAACCTCTTTTTTAAGATTTAATTGGAAATAAATAATGTCTGAATCTCAACAGATTATTAATGTAGGTAACGTCGAGGTTGCCAACCATTTACCTTTCGTACTGTTCGGAGGAATGAACGTACTTGAGTCCCGCGACCTGGCAATGCGAATTGCTGAGCATTATGTTGAAGTAACACAAAAGCTCAATATACCTTACGTTTTCAAAGCTTCGTTTGATAAAGCTAATCGTTCATCAGTGACATCGTACCGCGGCCCAGGTATGGAAGAAGGCTTACGTATTTTTGAGGAAATTAAGACAACCTTTAACGTTCCTATTATTACTGATGTACACGAACCGCACCAAGCGGCACCAGTCGCCGAAGTGGTTGACGTTATCCAGTTACCTGCCTTCCTAGCTCGTCAGACCGACCTAGTGGTGGCTATGGCAAAGACTGGAAGCGTAATCAACGTTAAGAAACCACAGTTTTTAGCGCCTCATGAAATGCGCCATATAATTGGAAAGCTAGGTGAAGCGGGTAACGACAAGGTTATTCTTTGTGAGCGCGGTAGCTGCTTCGGCTATAACAACCTAGTTGTAGATATGCTAGGTATGGACGCAATGAAAGAATATGCGCCAGTGATTTTTGATGCGACTCACGCACTACAGATGCCAGGTGGTCGTGCTACCTCTGCGGATGGTCGACGGGCGCAAGCGGCTCAATTAGCAAGAAGCGGCATGGCGCTGGGCTTAGCTGGCTTGTTTATTGAAGCTCATCCTAATCCTGATGAGGCATTGTGTGATGGACCTTGTGCATTACCGCTGGCGAAATTAGAGCCATATTTACAGCAAATGAAAGCGTTAGATGAACTAGTGAAAGGTTTTGACGCGTTAGATACAAGTAATACCTAAGCAGGTGTTGATGGCGTATGCCGGTGCGAGCACCGGCATGCGTATCAGGTGTGTGAGTTGCTTATTCCGCTTCAGAAACGGTTACGCGCTCTTCACCTTTCGCCATTGCTAATAGATTCTTGTGAAGCTGGACTTGGATCTCTTCAGCTAAAATTGCCTTTGATTGCTTCTTAACGACGATGTGAGCATCGTTTTCCGGCAATACTTCAGCCATTTTTACACTGGTCATTGCAGTGTTGATTAACGATTGTAGATTGATCTTTTCTGGTTGTGCGTTAGCATTTGCAGCAGCGCTTGCGAAAGCCATTACAGAAACGCTAGCTAAAAGTAGTTTTTTCATTTTCACACCTAATAAAAATAATTAAAAAATTGTTGGTCAATGTTAAAATGTTTAACATTTGGTCGGCATAATTAACTGAAATTAAATGCTCTTTCTTAATTTCGGGTAAATTATAATCAGTGGGTGGTGAGAAATAAAACGAGTAAAAGTATGGGTTGTCATTAGAAAAACTAATGGATTTGTCATGCTTCGGTCACACTGGATTTGAATACAATATATGCACCGACGTTTACCTCCTCTTAATGCCTTAAAATCGTTTGAAGCCGCGGCGCGTCATTTGAGCTTTACCAAGGCAGCAGACGAATTGTTTGTTACCCAAGCAGCAGTAAGTCATCAAATAAAAGCCCTTGAAGATTTCTTATCGATGAAGCTGTTTCTTCGTAGAAATAGAACATTGCTTCTTACCGAAGAAGGGCAAGCCTATTTCCTAGAGTTAAAAGATATTTTTAAGAATTTGCAGGATGCGACGGAAAGGCTACTTGCTAAAGGCAGTAAAGGTGCCATCACGGTGGCTATGCCGCCGAGCTTTGCAAGCCAATGGTTGGTACCACGCATTCATAAGTTTAGCTTGGCTCACCCTGATATTGACGTTCGCATTAAAGCGGTAGACTTCGACGAAGGCTTCTTAGAAGACGATGTTGACGTTGCGATATATTACGGGAAAGGCCGTTGGACCGGGCTTCAAGCTGACCAGCTGCACAGAGAGTTCCTTACACCGCTGTGTTCACCCATGCTGTTTCAAGGCCCTAAGCCACTATCTAGCTTATCTGATTTACGACATCACGTGTTACTACATGACCTTAGTCGAACCGCGTGGAAAAACTGGCTTAAGCATGTTGGCGTTGTTGGTGTGAATGTGAACCAAGGTCCGGTTTTTAGCCATTCTATGTTGGTATTGCAAGCGGCTGCGCTAGGTCAAGGTATCGCATTGGGTAATACCATACTCGCTAGGCCAGAAATTGAAGCAGGACGACTTGTGATGCCGTTTGAAGAACGGGTAGAAAGTCGTGACGCATTTTATTTAGTGTGTGAGGAATCACAGGCTGAATTAGGAAAAATTGCAGCGTTTAGAGACTGGATCTTAGCCCTGGTTGAAGCTGAACAAGAGGATTTGTTGTAGTATGGCGAGATTAAAAGAAAGCAATACACAAACCACTACAGAAACGACTACAAATGACGTTGTTTTCGATATGGAAGTGCATGCTGCCAAAGCGCCTGTCGCATGTTTAATACTTGGGCACGGCGCTGGTGCAGGTAAAGAGCATGAGTTCATGCAAGACATGGCAAACGAACTTGTTGCTAAAGGCATATCTACGGTGCTCTTCAATTTCCCTTATATGCAGACCATCAAGACTACAGGAAAGCGCAGGCCTCCTGATAAGGGCGACAAACTCGTGTCACACTTTACTGCAGTAATAGAATCGTGCAGCAAAGATAACAGTGCCCTACATAACTTACCCATGTTCATTGGAGGAAAGTCGATGGGCGGACGCATGTCCACCATGGTGTATGAAGGTATAAGCAATGTAAGAGGCGCGATAGCGCTGGGCTATCCATTTCACCCACCGGGTAAGCCTGAGAAAACTCGCACAGAACACTTACTAACGGCGGCGAAACCTTTGCTTATTATTCAAGGGGAAAGGGATACCTTTGGTAATAAAAATGAGATTGAAAGTGGTGAAGAAAACTACGCGCTATCATCAACGATTGAATGCGTATTTTTAGAAGACGGTGACCACAGCTTCAAACCTCGAAAGGCCAGCGGTAAAACCCAGCAACAGCATATTATTAAAGCTGCTGAATTAACCGCGGCGTTTATAACCCGTAATTTGGATAATTAATGTTCAAAATGACATTTGAAATGAAAGCGAACGATTAAATCAATGAGTACCGAAAAACTTAGATTTGCTAAACCTTATATTATCATTGGAGCGCTGCTTGCGGGCTTAGCGGTTGTGCTAGGGGCGTTTGGCGCTCACGGTTTAAAAAGTGTACTAAATGCACAGCAACTCAATACATTTGAAATAGGTGTGCGCTATCAAATGTATCATGCACTAGCCTTGATGCTATTGCCTGCTCTGTCTGCTTTTGTCTCGCCGAAGTGGGCTAACCGGGTGGCGTTTTGTTTTGTTACCGGTACGGTATTGTTTAGCGGAAGTTTATACGCGCTCGCCATCAGCGGTATTAAATGGTTTGGGCCAATAACCCCGTTAGGTGGCCTATTCATGATTACAGGCTGGATTTTATTGATTGCTGGCTTGCTGGTGGGGCCTTCCAAGCATAAAGTAAGCGCGCAGCAAAGCTTGACGGAAACAGACAAAATAAGTGCTAAACACGTGAACCAAAATAAGGGAGCAGGTAATGTCTAATGCTAGTATTTTAGGCTATTGCCGACCGGGGTATGAAAATGACACAGCTAACGAACTTACGTCTAGATATGGCGAAGCTCAGTGCTACGGTTACCCTGTGTCAAAGAAAAATAGTGGCTTTGTACACTACCATCTATATGATGCCGCGCAATTAGAGCAAACCATTACCCAGTTTGCTGTTCACGACAGCATCTTTCCTCGCCAGCTAGTGGCTGTTTTTGCCACGTTAAGTGAAGTGGAAAAAGAAGATAGAGTGGGGCAAATACTTGAAGCACTGAAAGAAGTAGAAAAACCGTTTTCAATATTTGGTGCCATCGACGTGGAGTACCCCGATACCGAGGACGGGAAAACCCTCGCTAAATTTTGCCGAAAGTTTACCGTACCTCTTCGCCAGGCGTTAAGAAAGGCAGGGTGGCTCACTGCAAAAGAGAATTTAGGCAAATCTAAGCTACATATTTTCTTTGAGTCATTTGAAATTTGTCATATTGGCTATACATTACCTAGCCACGCAAGTCGTGATCATCTCGGTATCTGCCGATTGAAATTTCCAAGTGATGCGCCTAGCCGGTCTACCCTTAAACTCGAAGATGCACTTGTAAACATGCTGAGTGACACTCAACAAACGAAAGTACTTCGAAGCGGTGGTCGTGCGGTTGACTTAGGGGCGTGCCCTGGCGGCTGGACCTATCAATTGGTGAAGCGCGGCATGTATGTGGAAGCTATCGATAATGGACTTGTAGCCGATAGTTTAATGAGTACCGGGTTGGTTGAACATCACGCAGCAGACGGCTTTACTTATCGACCACAATTTGGTCGCGTCGATCTGCTTGTATGTGATATGATAGAGCAACCCGATAGAGTAGCGAAATTGATGGGGGATTGGCTGGTCAAGCACTGGGCGACCCACGCCATTTTTAACTTAAAGCTACCTATGAAACAACGCTATGAAACTGTAGTTGAAGCCATGGCGTTGCTAAGTAGCCGTTTAAATGCTTTAGATGATGCATTCGCGGTTAAAGTTAGGCATCTCTACCACGACAGAGATGAAGTTACAGTAACAATTGTTCGCACTTCAGCTGATGAGGTGTGATTTTGTTATTTTTCAAAAAAGTGTCATAACATATTAAGTTGTTGATACTTATAGAAAAGAATTGATGCTGGCGCGGATTTTGGCAAGCGAATTTTAGGTTTATGCTAAAAAAGGTGTAAATCTGGTATAGAAATCCTTTATAATCCAGCCGTTTTTTTACTCTGAACCAATGAAAGTGAACTAATGTCAGACTTATCTTTATACAGAAACATTGGTATTTTCGCCCACGTAGACGCGGGTAAAACTACCACAACAGAACGTATCTTGAAGCTTACTGGTAAAATCCATAAAACTGGTGAGGTTCACGATGGTGAATCAACAACTGACTTCATGGAGCAGGAAGCTGAGCGTGGTATTACCATCCAGTCAGCGGCAACAACCTGTTTCTGGAAAGATCATCGCATGAACATCATCGATACTCCGGGACACGTTGACTTTACAGTTGAAGTATATCGTTCACTTAAAGTACTAGACGGCGGTATCGGTGTATTCTGTGGTTCTGGCGGTGTTGAGCCTCAGTCAGAAACTAACTGGCGTTATGCTAACGAATCTGGCGTTGCACGCTGTATTTTCGTTAACAAGCTAGACCGTATGGGTGCAGACTTCTACCGTGTTGTTGGCCAAGTTAAGAAAGTACTTGCTGCTAACCCACTAGTAATGACACTTCCAATCGGTATCGAAGACGAGTTTACAGGTGTTGTAAACCTTCTAGACATGAAAGCGTACATCTGGGACGACTCAGGCCTACCTGAGAACTACGAAGTAGTAGATATCCCAGAAGATATGGTTGAGAAAGCTAACGAATACCGTGAGCAACTAATCGAGACTGCTGTTGAGCAAGACGATGACCTAATGATGGCTTACATGGATGGCGAAGAGCCGTCTCTAGAAGACATCAAGCGTTGTATCCGTAAGGGTACTCGTGACCTAGCGTTCTTCCCAACATACTGTGGTTCTGCATTTAAGAACAAAGGTATTCAGCTAGTTCTTGACGCAGTTATCGACTTCCTACCTTCTCCAACAGAAGTAGACCCACAGCCTCTTACAGATGAAGAGACTGGTGAGCCTACTGGTGAAGTAGCAACAGTATCTGTTGACGAGCCGTTCCGTGCACTTGCGTTCAAAATCATGGACGACCGTTTCGGCGCCCTAACGTTTATCCGTATTTACTCTGGTAAGCTAAACAAAGGCGACACTATTCTTAATAGTGCGACTGGTAAAACTGAGCGTATCGGCCGTATGGTTGAGATGCACGCTGATGAGCGTACTGAACTTACTTCTGCACAAGCAGGTGACATCCTAGCTGTTGTAGGTATGAAGAACGTTCAAACTGGTCACACGCTTTGTGATCCTAAAAACGCTTGTACACTAGAGCCAATGATCTTCCCTGAGCCAGTAATCTCTATTGCTGTTAAGCCAAAAGACAAAGGCGCTAACGAAAAGATGTCTATCGCTATCGGTAAGCTAGTAGCAGAAGATCCATCTTTCCAAGTTGAAACTGACGAAGATTCAGGCGAAACCATCCTTAAAGGTATGGGTGAACTTCACCTTGATATCAAAGTAGACATCTTGAAGCGTACTTACGGCGTTGAGCTAGAAGTTGGTCAGCCACAGGTTGCATACCGTGAAACTATCACGCTACCTGTTGAAGACAGCTACACGCACAAGAAGCAGTCTGGTGGT
Source organism: Alteromonas sp. S005 (assembly GCF_036864475.1). NCBI lineage: Bacteria > Pseudomonadati > Pseudomonadota > Gammaproteobacteria > Alteromonadales > Alteromonadaceae > Alteromonas > Alteromonas sp. S005. The sequence goes on from NZ_JAZETN010000006.1 coordinate 71,463, forward strand.
TCTGGTCAGTTCGGTAAGATCGATTACCGCATCAAGCCGGGCGAAACTAACTCTGGCTTCAAGTTCACATCTACTGTTGTGGGCGGTAACGTACCTAAAGAATTCTTCCCTGCAATCGAAAAAGGTTTCGCAGGTATGATGGAAGTAGGTCCTCTAGCTGGTTACCCAGTACTAGACGTCGAAGTTGAGCTATACGACGGTGGTTTCCACGCAGTTGACTCATCAGCAATCGCGTTCGAAATCGCAGCGAAAGGTGCATTCCGTCAGTCAATGCCAAAAGCAGGTCCTCAGATTCTTGAGCCTGTGATGAAAGTTGACGTATTCAGCCCAGAAGACAACGTTGGTGACGTAATCGGTGACCTTAACCGTCGTCGTGGTATGATCAAAGACCAAGAAGCTGGCGCTACTGGCGTTCGCATCAAGGCTGACGTACCTCTATCTGAGATGTTTGGTTACATTGGTCACCTACGTACTATTACATCTGGTCGTGGTCAGTTCTCTATGGAATTCAGCCACTACTCAGCATGTCCTCAGAACGTAGCTGACAAAGTAATTGAAGAAGCGAAAGCACGTAAAGACGCTAAGTAATTAGTCTTTGCGAACGTTAGCTAGCATGTGTTAGCTAACGCTTCAAAAAAACACAAAAGAGCCGGTCATTCGACCGGCTTTTTTTATGCCTATAGCACTTTGCTTTGGTACATGGCTTTAGTACATTTTGTAAGGCAAAAACTTTCCAGACATAACGACGCTAACGCGGTCGCCTTTAGGGTCGTTTTCTCGCTGTAAATCCATTGAGAAATCAATCGCGCTCATAATACCGTCGCCAAACTCTTCATGGATAAGTTCTTTTAAGGTATTGCCATATACATTAACCAATTCATACCAGCGGTATATGAGCGGGTCGGTCGGCACTTCTGTAGGTAATGAGCCTTTGTAAGGTACTATCTGAAGCCACGCAATGGCTTCGTCGGTAAGTTCAAGTAATTCGCCTACCGCTTCTGCTTGTTGCTTTGTCATGGCCATCTGGCCTAAGCAAGCGGCAGTACTCCACTCTTTAGACTGACCTACAACCTCAGCAATTTGGCTCCACTTTATGCCTTTTAGAATTTTGGCTGATTGGATCATGTCGGTAACTTGTGTTCTTGATGTAATCATTAGTATTTCCTCAACAGGTTAATTAAACAAAATGAGCGTTACTAGGTTGCAAACAATAAGGGCCAGTATTAGTGCTTTGTAGACAAAAAGCGGATGGCGCTTTACTAAGGGCTGATACGTCGTGTGCTCAGAAGGATTTGGGTAGCGCAGCGAGTGAATAAACTCTGAAAGCGTAGAGTAGCGTTTGTCAGGGTTTATGTGTAAGGCACGCTTAAGCGCACTATCAACCCAAGTAGGTATTCGCCTTTTAGGATCTAACGCCGTCTCGTATTTTAGTTTTTTCTGTTCAGCAAAAGTACGACAGTGGGCAAGCTTGGTATGGTAAGGATAACGACCACATAAAAGGTAATATGTGAGTACGGCTAAGGAAAATAAATCCGAGCGCTCTGTGCCTACATTTCCTAAAAAGTATTCTGGTGCTGCAAAGAGCGCTGCACCAGGAATAGACGCATCACTATAAAGGCTGGGGGCATTTTTTAAGGCTGCTGACCCAAGGTCAATAAGGGAACAGTGACCGTGTTCGCTAATAATAATATTGTCGGGGCGTATATCCCTGTGAAGCATGCCCTGGCGATGCATTGCCTGTAATCCATTGCAGATCTGCTCAACGATATTCCTCACTTGCTCTAATGAAGGTGTAGGGTTATCAATAGACCACTGTGCTAAGGTCTGTCCTTGCACATAGCTACTCACGCTGTAAAAGGCTGTGGGTGTGTTTTGATAACCCAAGTCCGTAAAAGTGGGGCTTTTTACAATATGGGGTGAGTCGACCCGCCTTAAAAACCAATTCTCTATTAGAAAACCGTTGAGCATTTCAGGTGATTGAGCAAAGTCAGTGGCAGGTGTTTTTACGACCACAGTATCATTCGGGTTTGTAACGGATGAACTGCGTCGCGTGGCGATAAATACATGGCTTCGCGCAGAATTATAAAGCTGTCGCTCTAATTTAAATCCATCTATCTCATCGCCTGTTTTAAGTTCGGTAAACGCTAACTCGTCGGTAGCCTTAAATGCTAATTTACCCCTGATGTAACCGGCAGCATTCGATACGTCGTGACAGTTGGTATCTATATCTCCGATAGCCGAGATTAGGTTTTGTTTTCCATCGTGACCAATATGAGCGAACTCGACTTTTATAAGCAGAAGGGTGAGGTTATCATCGCTTCCATTGTTAAACGCCTCGTGTACAACTAAAGCAGCTTGGTTTTCAGATAGCATATTGGCATTATTTATTTTGTTGAGTATGCTCGGCATTGCCACAAATTCATAAACGCCGTCGGTACTTATCGCAATGGTACTTGGTGAGGTTAAAGTTAATGAAGTATGGTCAATATCGATATTTGCTCTAACGCCCAACGCATTAGCAAGGTAAGTTTGTGAAGGTTCACTCTCTGATGCTTGTCGATGAGCGCGAGTTAGCAATATAGGGTCTTTAATATCGCTTGTGACAACTTGAATTTGGCTATCTCCAACGTGAAATACGTCGAGGTGATTACCGGTTACGATTGCTACCGACAATGTGCACACATAGCCTTTTTCAGGGGTGTAGCAAAAAGCGCTTTTCTGCGTTCGGGTATATAGCAGTGCATTAATTTCTTTGATAATGGCTTCGGCGCGGGTTTTAACCGTCCATTGTTCGGGCGCTATGTTAAATAGCTTAGCAAACTGGCGGGTGGCAAAATCGCTAGCAATCTGGCTTACCGTGCTACTGCTGACACCGTCAGCAACCACAAAGATACTACTTCGATTTAGCTCATCAGAAGATACGTGGTAGGTGTAAGCATCTTGGTTTATGTCTTTGACGCCAGGTGTTGAAAAAGCACTTACTGAAAGTGTGCAAGGTAGCGAGTAGTTCGATGTTTGTAGCGCTGCTTGCTTATTCATATTCAATTGCTTGTTTCCTAGTTACAGTTACATAGATACCTGGACATAGGTCTGTCGACTTACTTTTAAAAAGGAAAGAATGTTGCCATCACGACTTAATATAAAGGTTTATGTCGTGATGGCGGTTTGGGGAAATATCTTGATTAGATACGTAGCGTTTGAGAGGCCGCTGCCTTATCAACAGGGATTGTACGCTTTGGCAATGTCTTCACGTGGGTGGTGTAAAGCGTTAGGCCAGTAAAAGCTAAGCCGCCTACCAGGTTGCCTAGTGCTGTTGGAATTTCATTCCAAATGAAGTAATCCATTACAGAGAAATCACCGCCCATGATAAGGCCAAATGGGAAAAGGAACATATTTACCACAGAGTGTTCAAAACCCATGAAGAAGAACAGCATGATGGGCATCCACATAGCCAACACCTTACCGCTTACGTGGGTTGAGATCATTGCACCCACTACGCCTAGCGATACCATCCAGTTACATAGCATGCCGCGGATGAAAATGGTGAACCAACCGGCCGCTCCATGCTCTGCATAGCCTAATGTTCGGGCTTCGCCAATACTGGCAACCTTTGTCGCAATAGCGCCGCCATCTACGTTGTAGCCCATGGTAAAAATAAACGACATCATAAAGGCAACGGTTAATGCGCCGCCGAAGTTACCTAAAAAGACTAAGCCCCAGTTTCGTAATATCTGTTTTGGCGTAACCCCTGGGCGCTGGGCAAGCCATGCTAGCGGCGTTAATACAAACACGCCGGTTAAAAGGTCGAAACCCATAAGGTAAAGCATACAAAAGCCAACTGGGAACAGCACGGCTCCTAGCAGAAAAATGCCAGTTTGAACGGCTATGGTAATTGCAAAAACGGCTGCGAGTGCCAATATTGCGCCTGCCATATAAGCGCGTATTAAAGTATCTCGTGTAGACATATAAATCTTTGCTTCGCCTGCATCTACCATTTTGGTCGCAAACTCAGCGGGGAGAAGATAAGCCATGGTTTCACCTCACGTTGTCGTTATTAATAAATTGCCAGTTTTGTTGCGAAAGTTAGCTATCTACATGCGCTATTGCAGATCAAAAAAAGGCGTCCGCAGCACTCTCGTTAGAAAGAACTGGGGACGCCTTTGTCCAAAATCGCACATTGTAGTAGCTATCTGATGTAATTTTTAAAACGCTTTATAGGTGTACGCCTTTGCACACTAAAGTTCTCAAGCAATAACACATCGCAGCCCTTGCTTCGAACGTTTACTAGCTATGGTTTTAAAACAACAAAAGAGTAGCCAAAAAAGTGCCAATAGATGAAAACCGAGTAATAGTGTTAAAAACTCTATTTAAAACAATATATTGAGCTTTATTTTTTAGTTGGGCGTTAAAAATGGTTTCTTTAAAAGTTCAGCCGTTTGCACTAAAAAGGTGGGAGCGTGAATGTTTACGGTGCAATGTCACTGTCTTTTACACTGGCACACTAACTTCTCTTTTTAAAATCTTATTTCAGTGACTGTTTGAGTGTTTTTAATTGAAGCTTCATGGCTCCATGTCTATTAGCGCTTGGGGCACTTTTTGCATAATGCTCACGTTCAAATAGCTCGCAGAGTTGTTTAAATGACCTGGCTGCATGTGGTGGCAAAAAAGCGCTGGTTTGCTTTATATAGGCTGATAAGGTTTTATTATCTCTTTGTACTCCTGTCTCTGTTTCAACAAGCTGTATCGCTTTTTGCAATATGCGATACGAAGGTGACGAGTGAACCTTTTGTTTTTTAGGTAAAAAATATAAAGCCAATATGAGACCGATCAGCCCAAGAGCCGATAAAAATACAGCGCGCATTTTTTGCGGAGTCAGCGCGCCTAATAATTCCTCGAGCATGTTCGTCTGGGCTGCGTTATCAAAGCCCAGCACCCACTTACTCCACGAATAGTCGAGTTTCTGGAACCAGCCTTGCAAGGTTGCAAAAAAAACAGAATTACCAAATTCACTTAGTATGGTTGTTTCGCGTGATTCTCCTAACTCTTCTAATGCGTGTTCTAGGCCAAAAGATAACCGAGAAGGCGCAACCATACTGGTGGGGTCGAAACGTATCCATTTGCCGTTTATTAAGGCTTCTACCCATGCGTGGGCATCGTACTGTCTTATTTGTAGGACCTTATCACTGAGTTCGCTGCCACCTTGGTAGCCAGTCACCATCCTAGCCGGCACGCCAGCTGCGCGAAGTACGTAGACCATAGCGCCAGCATAGTGAGCACAAAAACCGGCCCGTTGCTCAAATAAAAAGCTGTCTATAGGGTCAACAGGCATAGCGTTTGGTGAAAGGGTATAGCGGAATCCACTTTGACTGAATTCGCGCATTATCGCATTGACTAGCTCTTGCGCATTACTGTATTGATTAGCTAGTGCCTGTCCCCAAGCCCTCGCTTCGGGGTTGCCATTTTTTGAAACTTGTAAATTTAGTTGCGCTTCAAAGTTGCCTATTCCGTTAATGATTGGAGCGTCTGGAAAATAGCGTAAATAAAAGGCTTTCTTGCTTGAAATAGGCGTGTTGGCGCGTAGGGTATAATCAAATAGTGTACTGACAAAAATACTGTTCTGGAAGTTATTAGGCGAGGAAGGCTCTAGAGCAAATAACCACCTTTGTTGAGTCGGCTCTACAATTAATTCATAGTCAATTACAAGAGATACCGCTTTTTCTGACAACGTGGATAGCGGCGTTGACCTCCCCATAATAGCTAACTGTTGCTCGGCTTGTTTACGTTTATCGCTTATAGACCAAGTTTTTCCATCGAAGTGCTCTAGTGTCATTGTACGCCAGTATCTAGAAGGCGTATCGGGCACCTCCTCTTCACTATTAAAGGTGGCGCTAAAAGCGAGTTCAGATGAGCTTGCTAGTGATGCTATATCGCCAGGCGTCACTGTATCGGAAAGCCCGGTTTCCGTAGATTTTGATGTGGGCATTTGCCAAAGGGGCGGAAGCTGAGGCAGCAACAGGAATAAAAGTAGCGCAATGGGAAAAGCTTGAACAATAAGTACACTGACGAATTTAAAGCTTCTCAATATTGAGACACCAGCGCCGTGATAAATAGCTGTTGCGACGAGCAGTAATGCTAATATCCCTGTGTAGCCTATCCATGCAAATACGCTTAGTGATGAAATAAAACCACAGCCTATTAAGAACAAGCAGGTGCATATTAGTAGGTGAAAATCTCGCTTTTTTTCAACTAGCATAATTTTTAGGGCGCACGCTATAGTCAACAAATTAATCATGCTATCAAGAAGACCTACAGAGAACCCGAACCAAGATAGAGCAAATACGGCAAGCACAGCAAGTAGATTCACCGTGCGTGTAGTAGGTAAGCTATGCAGTGTGCTAAGGCCTGCAACTCTCACAACCACAGCACACCCGCTGAGCATTAATACCCATATCATTAAGGGGGAGGTTAGCGTAGAAAGTATTAGGGAGAAGGCTGCGCAAAGCAGAAGAACAGCCGCGGACTGTGGGGGGTTGAGTATCCTTTTTAAAACCGCTAATTGTAAAAATCGGTTAGAAGTTAGGGTATTCATGTTAGAGGTCTTACCGTCTTCTTCCTTTTGGAAGCTAAAGAAATGGGCCTGTTTGTGGTTGAGTTGACCGACGGAGTATTGTGATTTGCATTATTCGCAGGTGTTAAACAAGCAAGTGCGCTAAGGCACTCATGCATGTGTTTTGTTCCATGATTAGGCGCTATGTTCAGTCCTTTGTACTGAACACCGAACCCGGCATCCGCACTTGTCCAACAGAGTATTGCATGAGTGAGTGCAGAAACGGCAGTTTCTAAATCTGCATTTGACGGCATCGAAAGTAAATAGCTGTCGCTTTGCAGAGAAGTAAAAGATTTAGAAACCCAGTTTCCATTTTTAGCCACATGCTTCCACGATACCCGGTTAAGTGGCTGTCCAACTTCGTAATCCTTCAATGCGTAAAAGTCTTCGTTACTGGTTGGGTCGCTTAATTCACTAACACTTTCTGGCTCATCTGTACTGGCAATCTTATCGATAGTGATAGGGCCTTCTTCAGGCTTGGCATACACAATAACTTGTTGGTCAAAATCAAGGTGAGTCCAACATTTATAAAGCCCAAGAGGAAAGTCACAAGCGATTGTCATTCGCCCCAAAGTAAATCGCCCCCGTTTTGGTATTTGCAGAGGAACCTTGAGGCTTTGTTTTTGCTCTTTGTTTGAAACTAAATCTTTATTTAACGCAAAGCTAAAGCTTCGCTCAAAATACGTTGATTCGTCGCTATCAGTTGTTTTTTTTGTGTGCGTATCTGCTGCGCGCACGACATTAAGCCATTTTACCGACAGAACGCCATTACAGGCTCTCGACGGTGTGTTTTTATTAGGGATGACCTGAAGGTGGATTTCACCGTCTAAATTGCAGTGGAACGAGTCGGGTGGAATAGCTTTAAGCGCTAAACGCGCAAAATTTTGATGAGTGTAAAATAACGTGAGCAGCATTATGCTTAAGCACAAATAACTCAGCAGTAACATCAAGTTGTTTTGATAATTGGTCCCAAGTAAAAACAAGCACAGAGACAAAATAATAAACGACCAGCCAAACCCACTCGGTAGTATAAAAATACTGTTCAAATTTAGGTGGTGTTCATGTGAAGCCGGAACACGCTTATCAAGCCACTTCAGTAGTCGGCGTTTAAAGTAACTTGATAAGGATGTCGACACTTTAAGCACGTGTAATACTCCAGCGACCCATTAATACTAAGCTGCCAATGGGTCGATACTATCAAGTAATTTTTGACTCAATTTCTCGCCATCAAAAGTTTGGTTATGTTGCCCCTGTCCACCTTGATAGGAAGATAAACTTAACCGGTGTGCGGTAATTGCCACAAATACAGCCTGCACATCTTCGGGCGTCACGTACTCTCTACCACAAACGTACGCCCATGCTTTGGCACCTTGAAGTATCGCTCGGCTGGCTCTCGGTGAAAGCGGATTAGGATAATCGCCGCTCTCTCGGCTTTCGCTGACCAGTCGCAATATATAATGAAGAATGGCATCGCTCGTATGTATAGCAGACACATCATTTTGCATCTGGTGTAAGTTTGCTTCACTTAAAATTTGGCTAAGTGGCGCTGATGCGTCTTGCTGCATTAGCATAGCTTTTTCCGCTTCCCAGGCTGGGTAGCCAAGTGATATACGCATAAAGAAACGGTCTAGCTGCGACTCAGGTAAAGGGTAAGTACCAGATTGATGGCTAGGGTTTTGCGTAGCAATCACAAAGAAAGGTGAAGGAAGTGCGTGGGTTACACCATCAATACTCACCTGGCGCTCTTCCATTGCCTCTAATAGGGCACTTTGAGTTTTGGGGCTTGCTCGGTTCAATTCGTCGGCAAGTACAACTTGGCTGAAAATAGGACCGTGTCTAAAGATGAAGCGTTTTTGCTCATCGCTTTCGTGGCTGTGAAAAATGTTTACGCCCAACATGTCGGAAGGTAGTAAGTCTGACGTAAATTGAATACGCGCATATTGAAGACCAAAAACTTGCGAGAGGGCGTGTGAAAGCGTGGTTTTACCCATCCCCGGTAAGTCTTCAATTAGCAAGTGACCATTGGCCAGTAAGCACGTAATTGCGAGTTTCAACTGATGCTCTTTACCAATAATCTTCTGACTAAGAACTTGCTGAATACGAATAATTTCTTGGCGCATATTTTTGTCACTTTTATTTAAAAAAACTCTGTCATTCTAACAATGGTAGTTTTAATCATAGTAGCAACTATAGGGTATCGCTTTCTATTCTTATACCTCTGTAAATTTATACGTTGGTATGCGATAGGTTTGTTCAACGTTTTATATTCACGAATCCTCAAAACATCTGCTATTAAGTGCTGCGTAGTTTAACTGTGTTGTCTATAATGGTGCCTCTTAAAAAGGAAGTAGTTATGAAAAGCATTGAAATAGATGACGATTTATATGCCTTCATCGCCAGCCAGACTAAGCATATTGGTGAGAGTGCATCGCAAATTTTAAGACGTTTACTTTTACCTGAAGATGGGGCGGCATCGCAGGGCTCAGAGCCTAGTGAAGCATCATCGACGCCTGCAAAAACAAGCGAAACAAAAAGTGCAGACCTTACAGAGTCGACAAGTAAACCTAGCTCGGCGGTAGAAGCAGAACCTAAAACAACATCAGCGAAACCTGCTATAAAAGCGGCTAGCGCTTCGGTAAGGCCTACGGCGAATAAAGCCTCGGTAAATAGAGTTGCGGCGAAAAAAGCGCCAGCAAAAACTGCTGCAGCGAAAAAGCCCGCAAACAATAAAGTAGCAAAAAAGCCAGCGGCAGCTACTGAAGCGTCACTTTCAAACGATACCCACACCAAACGAGACATTTTGGATGCCGTGTCAAAAGATGCATTAAGCACATTTACTAAACGGGTTGATCAATTTTTGTTTGTTTTAAGTGCAGCGCACAAGCTTAATGCAGGAAACTTTGCGCGCGTTGAAAGTATCAAGGGTAAAAACCGTACTTACTTTGCGACAAGTAAGGAAGCGTTGCTTGAAAACGGCAGCAGCACTAATCCGAAAGCTATCCCAGATAGCCCGTTCTGGGTAGTGACAAATAACAACACTGCTAAGAAAACGAACATGCTGGAACAAGTTTTGCGTAACCTAGGTTATCAACCTGATGTAATTGAAACCGTTGTAGCGCGTTTCTCTTCAGAAGGTAAATAGCAAGAGCAACAACAGAATAACGAAACTTCTAAATAAGGACTTTTTTCATGGCATTACATCCGCAGGCTGGAGAGCATGCAGCAAAAGAGCAACTCATTAACGTACCCCAGTTAGTGAGCCAGTATTACAGCTATAAACCGGATATGAATGACCCGGGCCAGGCGGTGTCCTTCGGTACTTCTGGCCACCGAGGTACGGCGTCAAACGCAACTTTTACTGACACTCACATCAGTGCAATTTGCCAAGCTTTGGTAGAATACCGCAAGCAGGAAGGTATTGACGGTCCGCTATACGTTGGTAAAGATACTCACGCGTTATCTGAACCGGCCATGATCACTGCCATAGAAGTTTTATGTGCCAACGGCGTAGATGTTGTGGTGCAACGTTCAGATAACGAGAGCATGGGCTATACGCCAACGCCCGTTATTTCCCGCACTATTATTCGTTATAATCGTGCTGGTAATACAGACAAGGCCGATGGAATTGTTATTACGCCTTCTCATAACCCTCCTTCAGACGGTGGCTTTAAATACAACCCCCCTCATGGTGGCCCTGCCGATAGCGACGTAACCAAGCAAATCCAAGAGCGCGCGAACATGCTAATTGCTGATGGCAACAAAGATGTTAAGCGTATTGATATTCGCCAAGCTACCGAGCGTAAACTGGTTCGTGAAGAAGACTTTATGGAACCTTATATCGAAGACTTAGCCAAAGTCATCGACATGGAAGCGATTGCAAAAGCGAACCTAAAATTAGGCACAGACCCACTGGGTGGCGCCGGGGTAGGATATTGGTCGCGTATTTCTGAAAAATATGGGTTAGACATCACAGTGGTTAATGATGCCGTTGACCCTCAGTTTGGTTTTATGCGCCGCGACAAAGACGGCAAACTTCGTATGGATTGTTCATCTGCTTACGCCATGGCAGGGTTAATCGAGCTAAAAGACAACTTCGATTTAGCATGGGGCAACGACCCAGATTTCGACCGTCATGGTATCGTGTGCAAAAGTGCGGGGCTGATGAACCCTAATCACTATTTGGCCGTGGCGATTAACTACCTTTATACCCACCGTCCAGACTGGCCAAGTGACTTAAATATTGGCAAGACACTTGTATCTAGCAGCATGATTGACCGCGTAGCGAATAGCCTAGGTAAGCCGCTGGCTGAAATGCCTGTTGGCTTCAAATGGTTTGTAGGTGGTCTATCTAACAGCACTATTGGTTTCGCTGGTGAAGAAAGTGCGGGTGGTATTTTTCTTGAGCGCAATGGAAGCACTTGGGCTACAGATAAAGACGGCTTTATTCTCTGCTTGTTGGCAGCAGAAATTCTAGCCGTTACAGGCAAAGACCCGGGCGAGCACTACAAAGTGCTAACGGAGAAATTTGCAGCACCGGTATATAGCCGTGTTGACGTAGCAGCAACCTTGGAGCAAAAGCAGAAACTTTCAGCTATGGATGCGTCTGTAGTCACTAGCGATACGTTAGCAGGTGAGCCTATAACTTCTGTGCAAACTCACGCTCCGGGCAACAATGCAGCCATTGGTGGTGTTAAAGTATCAACAGAAAACGGCTGGTTTGCAGCTCGCCCATCGGGCACCGAGCAGATCTACAAAATCTACGCAGAGAGCTTTAATGGTGAAAGCCACTTACAAGAATTAATTGGCGAAGCTGAAGCCTTGGTAGGTAAAATCATCAAATAAGTACAAAAACAAATCATTTTTAACGCTGATTTGTAAATAAAGTGTTAAATAGCGCATGAATGCATACGAATTCATGCGCTTTTTTGTTATTTTAACAAAATTATTACAACATAATCGTTTAAGCGCTGCTATATTGCTGTCATATTCTGAAGTTATTCTGTAATTAAATTACGTTTTCGGTGTGAAAACACCGCTTCTATTTAAGAGTGAGACGCAAAATGAACGCAAAAGCGACCAAGACGCAAACCTCTCCTGTGATCGATAAAGCTGCATTCAAAGCAGCGGTCATCAAACACTTACACTGCACGCTAGGCACCGACGAAAACAAAGCCAACAACCACGCATGGTGGAAAGCAACTTGTGCGGCAATTCAAGAGCAAGTGCTTGAAGGATTGCGCAAGACGCAAAAGAGTCACTATTTGAACGACACCCGCGCCGTTCATTACTTTTCGGCCGAATTCCTTATGGGTCGTTTACTTTCAAATAACCTGCAAAACTTTGGCCTGTTCGATGTTGCTGGCGGCGCATTAAAAGAGCTAGGCGTTGAAATTTCAGATATTCTGGAAGAAGAGCCAGACATGGCACTTGGCAACGGCGGTCTTGGTCGACTTGCAGCGTGTTTTATTGACTCGCTAGCGACCATGGAGTTGCCTGCCATTGGGTATGGTATTCACTACGAACACGGTTTATTCCGTCAGGAAATTAAGAGCGGTGCACAAATCGAGCGCCCAGATAGCTGGCGTGATTATGGCAACCCGTGGGAAATTTGCCGCCCAGAATCTATACAAGAAGTCTCTCTTTATGGTTACGTAGAAACAAAGTACGGCGAAAATGGTCGTGTGCTTAAAGAGTGGCACCCTGGTTCCATCGTAAAAGGTGTACCATGGGATATTCCGGTTGTAGGCTATGAAGGTAAAACAGTAAACGTATTGCGTTTGTGGCAGTCAGAAGCGTCTGATTACTTCAATTGGGACGTATTTAATGCGGGTGGTTACGTTGATGCTCAGCGTGAAAACGTGCAGGCAGAAACCATTTCAAAAGTGCTTTATCCAAACGATGAAACCGAAGCGGGTAAAGAGCTACGCCTTATTCAGCAATATTTCTTCTGCTCATGCTCGCTTAAAGACATTATTCGTCGTTACAAGCGCGCCCACGGTGACGATTGGAGCCGTTTTGCAGACCAGGTTGTTATCCAGCTAAACGATACTCACCCAGCTATTTCAATACCAGAGCTAATGCGTATTCTTGTGGATCGCGCAGAGTTAGGTTGGGACGAAGCTTGGGGCATCTGTACGAAAGTATTCGCCTACACCAACCATACCTTGCTGCCAGAAGCACTCGAAAAGTGGCCTGCACGTATGATTGAGAAAATTCTTCCTCGTCACTTGGAAATCATTTACGAAATCAACCATCGCTTTATGGCAGAGGTTGATAAGAAATGGCCTGGCGACAATGCCATGAAAGCTAAGCTTTCAATTATTGAAGAGGGTAACGAGAAAATGGTGCGAATGGGTCATCTTTCAGTAATTGGCTCGTTTGCGGTTAACGGCGTGGCAGAAATGCACTCTCGTCTTGTTAAGTCATCGCTTTTCCCTGAATTTGACGACCTGTACCCGGGTAAGCTTACTAACGTGACCAACGGTATTACGCCGCGTCGCTGGTTGAAAGCGTGTAACCCAGGACTGTCTAAACTTATTGATAAGAAAATTGGTGATGACTGGCCGCGCGACTTAGATAAGCTGCAGGGCTTAGCAAAATTCGCAAGCAACAAAACGTTCCAGAAGCAATTCATGAAAGTGAAGCTTGAGAACAAAGAGTTGTTAGCAGAAGAGATCCGCAAGTCACTGGATATAGAAGTAGACGTTAATGCTATTTTTGACGTGCAGATTAAGCGTTTGCACGAATATAAGCGTCAACATTTAGCACTATTAAATATTATGGCGTTGTACCGTCGTATTCTTGAGAATCCTGATTACGATATGCACCCACGTGTATTTGTATTCGGTGCAAAAGCTGCACCGGGCTACAAGCTGGCAAAAGACATTATTTACGCGATTAATAAAGTTGCTGACAAGATCAATAACGACCCGCGCGTAAACAATAAGATCAAAGTTGCATTCTTACCAAACTACCGCGTGTCACTTGCAGAGAAAATGATCCCTGCAGCAGACGTGTCTGAGCAAATCAGTACGGCAGGTAAAGAGGCATCAGGTACAGGTAATATGAAGCTTGCACTAAATGGTGCGGTTACTATTGGAACACTTGATGGAGCAAACGTTGAAATTGCTGAAGAAGTAGGTGATGACAACATCTTTATCTTTGGGCTTACTGTAGAAGAAGTTAACGAGCTAAAAGCGAGCGGATATAACCCGCATGATTACTACTACAAAGACCCTGAGATTAAAGCTGTGCTGGACTGGTTGGAAACTGATTATTTCACGCCGGGTAAACCAGGAGCCTTAGTATCTATCAAGCAAAGCCTGCTAGATAACGGCGACCCTTACATGGTACTCGCGGATTTCCGCGCCTATTCTGACGCGCAAATAGCCGTTGATGCTGCGTATCGCGACAAAGAGCGCTGGGCGGAAATGGCTATTATCAACACAGCGAAGATGGGTAAGTTCACTTCAGATCGCTCAATTCGTGACTACGTTGAGCGCGTTTGGAAGCTTTCACCGTGTAAGATTGAAAGCTAATCGCAGAAGCGTATAGAAAGAACCCGGCAGTGTTAGACTAGCCGGGTTTTTTATTACTTCTTAAAAAGCGTCTATATTGTTATATCGGTGCATCCTCATAACGCATTGCCTTACTTGAAAGGTTTATTGGGTACTCTATTAACACTTACTAAATAGCTATTGGCAAAGCAAGGGCGCTTAATAAAACAATGTTGTACAAAAGTATAAGAAGGTATGCAAAATAATACGCAAGTGTCGTTGCGCCATTTGTAGCGACATGGTCTTATATAAGTAGTTGTTTTTAGTACCTAGAAGCGTAAAGCTCAAGGAAAACATCATGAGCCAACACACATCACTGGCAACCATCCCCAATCGCTATGCGTTTATCGATAGCGTTTTAAAACAAGCGTCTCAAAGCACATCTATTTCTTTGATGCTGGTTGATGTTGTGCGTTTTTCAGATGTAACAACGAGTTTAGGTATTCACGTCGGCGACCGTTTCCTACTAGAGATAGCCAACCGTATTCAACACCTTTTTGGTCAACATGTGCTTATTGGGCGAATCAGCGGCGATGTGTTTGGAATCGTTTTTCCCAACGAAAATAAAGAAACCGTAATGCGGCAAATGTTCGAGCGCCTTGTAGAACATTTCAAAACGCCTATGCATTATGATGGCACAGCATTTATTGCTGACTTTAATGTTGGCGTAGTATGCGGCGAAGACGGCGGGTTTGAGATTACCGCGTTTGTATCTCGGGCCGAATCTGCATTAAAGCAGGCCAAAGAGAATAAATACGAAAACTACTTCGCGTTAACTAAATCAGACAAATCTAATACTGGAAGAAGCTTAGCGTTAAAAGCTGACCTAAAACGCGCGCTAGCTCAAAATGAACTTGAGCTTTATTACCAACCCAAAGTTGATCTGAATACCCTTGAAGTGGTGGGTGGTGAGTGTTTGTTACGTTGGAACCATCCTCTTGATGGTGTATTGTTTCCCGGGCCATTAATTGAAGCCGCAGAGTCATACAATATGATGAATGAACTGGGGTACTGGACGTTAGAGCAAGCATTTAAGGCCCTTGCTGAACTTGATGGGTTAAAAATGCCCATTGTTCTTTCGGTAAATATTTCACCTACCCAGCTCTATGACAATCAGTTGATACCTACGCTGACAATGTTAAGTGACACTTATGGTTTGCCGCTGTCCCTCATTGAATTAGAGCTCACAGAAGATGTAGCGCTGTCTAATTCACTGATGGTGAAAAAGCAACTAGATGAATTGAGAAGTCTCGGTGTGGCTATATCAGTAGATGACTTCGGCAAAGGATATTCTAACCTCGCTTATATTCGCGACCTCGATCTTGATGCACTTAAAATAGATAAATCTTTTGTGATGGAGTTAGAAGCGCACCCGGTCAATAGGGCGATTATAGAGGCTGCGAAAGTAATAGGTCACGCAAAGGGGTGTAGTGTCGTCGCTGAGGGCATTGAAACCGTAGAACAACTTCACATTCTTCGAGAAGTAGGGGTTTCCCAAGGTCAGGGGTATTTGTTCTCTCGAGCCGTACCTTTCACTGAATTTGTTCAACTTACTCAGCAAGAAATCATTATTGGAAGTTCGCCAAGAAGGGCACAGGCCTAACTACTATCAATACTAGTCAATCGCAATTAATCTCAGTAGCTCTGCACTTTATTTCAACTTGGCTTCTAGTCTCTCCAATTTTGCTCACCGAACTAGGTTAAATACTAATAAACACTCGTTATTACAGAGCGGCCTGACCATGCTGAATATCGCAACAAGTGCTCGAAAGCGTTGTTTATTAGTTACAGTTTAGCGCAATAAAACCTTGCGATTAGGTGATTTTGATAGACGGTCTCGGTACACTTAAGCCATCCGAGATTAGACAAAGTCAACAAAGCTCACATTTATGCAAGAACTTATCGAAAGCGGCCAATTTTTAACACTTTCTCGCCGTCAACCCGAGTTATTCGAACGTGCTCAGCAATTTACACTAGCCAATGGCACTGATGTCAGCATTACTGCGCCTGGCATCATTAGTTTTTCTGTACAGCCTACCTCCTTCCCAAACAAACGTATTGTATTGTCTTGTGGTGTTCATGGTAATGAAACTGCACCTATCGAAATTTGTGATGACTTGGTTAAAGGCATCCTTACGGGGGCAATGACGTTAGCACATGATGTGCTGTTTTTATTCGGTAATTTACCGGCCATGGATATTGCTGAGCGCTTTGTCGAAGAGAACATGAATCGGTTATTCAGCGGGGCGCACTCAAAAGGCGAGGGTTTAGTGAACGCCGAACGTGTGCGTGCTAAGCAGCTAGAAGAAGCGGTGGCGTCTTTCTTTGAAGCGGCTGAGGGTACCCGTTATCACTACGATCTACATACGGCAATTCGCGCTTCTAAAAATGAAAAGTTTGCGGTATATCCCTATCTTCATGACAGAGTTCACAGCAAAGGGCAGCTTGCCTTCCTCGCGGCGTGCGGGGTAAAAACCATTCTACTTTCTGAAAGTTCAACCACCACGTTTAGCTATTTTTCTTCTTATCAATATAACGCCCATGCGTTTACCGTTGAACTTGGAAAAGTACGCCCGTTTGGGCAAAACGATATGAGCCGGTTTGCAGATGCTAAAAGCGCACTCACACAGCTTATAACGGAACAAGACTTTTCACCTTCGGTAAATATGGAAGACCTTGATATCTATCGTGTGAACCAAGTAATAAACCGCCAGGAAGAAGCGTTTACACTTCAGTTCGATGACGATACGCCAAATTTCACTGACTACCCTAAGGGCACAGTGCTGGCGTCTGAACCAGGCAAAGAGTACATAGCAGAGCAAGACGGTGAAGCCATTGTTTTTCCTAACGCAAAGGTTGCCATTGGACAACGTGCCTTATTAACCGTGGTGCCTACCACACTGGATAAGCTAGATGTTTAAACTCGATAGCCGTTTACACAATGATACATTTTTTGTCTGTGATCTCTCGCTGTGTCGTGTACTGTTAATGAACGACAGTCAGTTTCCGTGGCTCATACTGGTGCCGATGAAAAATGATATCGCGGAAATTATCGATTTATCAGAAGATGAGCAGGCGGTCTTGCTACGAGAATCTGCGCTGGCTTCAAAAGCAATGCAAGCCATATTTTCACCATTAAAACTTAATGTAGCCGCATTAGGTAACGTGGTAAGACAGCTTCATGTCCACCACGTCGCGCGTTTTGAAAACGACTGTGCTTGGCCAAAACCTGTATGGGGTAATCAGCCTACAGTGGCCTATGACACCAGTGAAGCGCAGGCGCTTGTTGAGACCATTGCGCAATGGCTTAAGAATAACAGCTAGGCGGGTATGCCCGAATAGCGATAAATTAACAGTTCACATTAAAAGGAGTTTCGCATGATTGTTTCAACTACCCCAACCTTGGAAGGTCACAAAATTGAAGCCTATTACGGCATTGTTGTAGGCGAGGCCGTAATGGGCGCAAATGTGTTTAAAGATCTTTTCGCGTCTATTCGGGATATCGTGGGCGGTCGTTCGGGGTCTTATGAAGAAGAACTTACCACTGCGCGAAAACTAGCGTTTACCGAACTAGAACATGAAGCAAGAAGCATGGGCGCCAACGCTGTGGTTGGTATAGATCTAGACTATCAAGTAATAGGTGATAAAGGCAGCATGCTAATGGTGAGCATTAGCGGTACTGCAGTAAAAACGACGCCGGTATAAATACAAAAAGTGTATAGTTTTTAAAGTATGCGCTTATCAATCAATTGAAGCGAGGCTTAAGCCAGATGTTTTTCAACAGTGGCAATGCCTCGCTTTTTTGTTTTTACTCTTATAAAAACCTTTTTAAGGAAAAAGAATGCTTAGAAAATGGATGTTTGTCCTATTTGCAGCATGCTCCTGTCAGCTATTTGCGCAGGATGGCCTTCAGTATCAAAAACCGTCTAAAGAAATTCTAGATTTAGTAGATGTTACGCTTGCGCCAGCGACCCTCGTAGATGATGCACAAAAGAATATGGTGCTGTTGTTTCGCGATAACTATAAGTCGATAGAAGACTTATCGAAAGAAGAGCTTCGCTTAGCAGGCCTTAGAATTGACCCTGTCACCAACATCGGAAGTCGTGTCACTTTTTACAATAAGTTAGAGGTTCAGCGGGTAGGGAATAAGGATAGCATTGCTGTTAAAGGCATGCCTGAAACACCACGTCTCACCAACTTTTCTTGGTCACCGAATCAGCGCTATATGGCGTTCACTCACACTACAAGTAAAGGTGTTGAGCTATGGGTGCTTGATATCGAAGCGGCAGCGGCGAGAAAGCTTTTTGATAAGCCCATAAGTGCGAATATGGGCGATACCTTAAACTGGAATGCAGATAGTCTTTCACTTTTAGTAAAAGTGGTACCCAAAGATAGAAAAGGCTTAATCGACACCAGCGTAGCGGTGCCAACGGGCCCAACGATTTCAGTAAGCGACGGTAAAAAAGCACAAAACCGCACATATCAAGACTTGCTGAAAAATAAGAATGATGAGTTTAATTTTGAGCAATTAGCCCGTTCTGAAATTTATAACGTGCCACTAAAAGGGGAGCCTTCACCTTGGTTAGCGTCAGGAATGTATGGCGATATTAGCGTTTCTCCTGCCGGCGATTACGTGATGGTGCAAGAGTACAACACCCCGTTTTCTTATTTAGTGACCTATCGCCGCTTTCCTCACACTATTAGCTTGTATAATAAAAATGGAACGCTAGCTAAAACACTTGTCGACGTTCCGCTTATCGAAGACTTACCACAAGGCTTCATGGCTGTTCGTAATGGGCCTCGCGATGTACAGTGGCGCAACGATAAACCAAATACAATTGTATACGCTGAAGCGCTTGACGGGGGAGACCCTGAGACACAGGTGACGCACCGTGACAAGCTAATGCAGCTTGAAGCGCCATTTAGTGGCGAAGCTGAGCAAATCCTTAAAACAGAGGACAGGTTTTATCGCTTTATTTGGAGCGACGACAGTACTGCGGTAGCGATGGACTATTGGTGGAATACCCGCAACCTAAAAACTTATCTGTTTAGTCCTGATCAAAGTAAATCTGCAAAGATTATTTCAAACCGAAGCTATCAAGATAAATACAGCGACCCAGGCAGCTTTGTTACCCGCAAAAATACATATTTTAAAGATGTGCTTGCACTAGATGAAGAGCATGCGTTTTTGCTTGGAGATGGTTTTACACCTGAAGGGCAGTTCCCGTTCTTAGACAAAATAAACCTTAAAACCCTAGAAACATCGCGTGTTTACTTAAGTGAATACACAGATAAATTTGAAGACTTGCGCGATTTCAATATGAAAAACGACCGCTTGTTGGTAAGAATTGAGTCTAAGCGAGATTATCCGAACTACTATTTCCGTAGCTTAAAAGATAACACCCTGACTCAGTTAACCCACTTCGAAAATCCTTTCGAAAGTATTCAAAACGTTAAGAAAGAAGTGATTACGTACAAGCGCAACGACGGTTTAGATTTAACAGGTACCTTATATTTGCCAACAGATTACGAAGAAGGCAAACGCTACCCTATGATCCTATGGGCCTACCCAGAAGAATTTAAGGATAAATCTAGCGCAGGTCAAAATACACAAAACCCTAATCGTTTTATTTATCCATGGTACGGCTCGCCTATCTGTTGGGTAACCAAAGGCTATGTTGTGCTAGACGATGCTTCTTTTCCTATTGTAGGGGAGGGAGACGAAGAGCCTAACGACACCTTCAGGCCTCAGCTAGTTGCCAATGCAAAGGCAGCAATTGATGCGCTAGACGAAAAAGGGCTTATTGACCCAGAGCGTGTCGCGGTAGGCGGGCATAGCTATGGTGCCTTCATGGTGGCAAACCTGTTGTCCCATTCGGATTTATTTGCTGCGGGAATTGCCCGTTCTGGCGCCTACAATCGTACACTGACCCCATTTGGTTTTCAGTCGGAAGAACGCCATTACTGGGATGCGCCTGACGTGTATTACACTATGTCGCCATTTATGCACGCTGAGAAAATGAAGACGCCACTTTTACTGATACATGGGGAAGCAGACAATAATTCGGGAACCTACCCTATGCAAAGTGAACGTTATTTTAACGCCCTGAAAGGCTTAGGTGCAGTGACGCGATTAGTTATGCTGCCAAAAGAAAGTCATGGATACCGAGCGAAAGAAAGCGTATTGCACACCCTTTGGGAGCAAGACCAGTGGCTTGAAAAGTATGTGAAAAACAAAGGCGCTAAACAAGCACAATAACCTAAACTAACTTAAGCTATATATTGTTAGCGCATTAAAAAAGGTGGCACTGTAAAGTGACCACCTTTTTCTTTTCCTGTAAAACGCACTTTTCCATTGGCAGTTTCGCTGCCAATTGAATGCACATTTTTTAGTTTTTATCTGTGTCCATCTTTTCTTTAAAAGCAGTATCGCTAGCACTACCATCGCTGTCAGTTTTATCAATAGCTATAGTATCAATAATTAGGGCACAAGCCGCGTCACCGGTAATATTCAGAGCGGTACGGATCATGTCAAAAATTCTGTCGAGGGCAAACAACAAAGGTAAGCCTTCAATAGGAATGCCTGCAGCAAGTAACACGGCAACGACCAAGAATGACGGGCCAGGTACGCCTGCTTGGCCTACGGCGCCAAGGGTAGAAGTCAAAATAATAGCGATATAGGCGCCCATTGATAAATCGATATTGAAAAGCTGTGCAAAAAACACAGCTACTAAACCATAATAGATGGCGTTTCCGCTCATATTAATAGTGGCACCCAACGGCAGTACAAACGACGCCGTCGCATTTCTTACACCCAGTTCGTTTTCGACAGTATTCATGGTAACTGGTAGCGTTGCCATAGATGATGCCGTTGATAACGCCACTGCTTGCGGCTTTTTCATCGCAACAAGAAAAGACTTAGCCGAGATTTTTGTAAATAGTTGAACCAGTAGGGGGTAGACCACAAAACCAAACACCAAAATAGCAGCAATAAACACTAAGAAAAGTTTGAACACCACCATAAGCGCGGCAAAGCCGAATGTGCCCACTGCTTCTGCCATCAAGCCAAAAACGCCGATGGGGGCAATTTTCATTACGCAGTTAATCATCCACACCATGGCATCAACGATAGTGTTTATCCCATTTAAAATAGGCTCACGGTTCTTTTTCGGCTGTTTGGAAAGGGCAAGACCGAAGAATAAGCAAAACACTAAAATTTGTAGAATGTTAGCGTTAGTCAATGACGCAAACACATTAGTTGGGATCATGCCTGTCACGGTTGCCCAAAAAGAGGGGAGTTCACCTTTAGAAGCGTATTCGCCAGAGAACATGCCTTGTACCGATGATACATCGATACCAATACCTGGCTTAAACACTTCACCCATTATAAGTGCAAGCGCTACAGCGAGGGCCGAGGTTAAGCCAAAATAGGCTAGGGTTGATAGCCCCACTTTTCCTGCGTTGGTGCTGTTACCTAGCCCCGCTGCACCTGAGATAAGCGCCACGGCGACCAGTGGAATAACCAGCATTTTTATCAAGTTGATAAAAATAGCTCCCAAAGGTGCGAACATTTCAGCGCTTTCGCCCATAAAAGCACCAACGGCAGTACCAATGATCATAGCAATGACAACTTGAACGCCGATATTGCTTAGTAAGGATTGTTTATTAGACACGTCTAGAACCTCGTAGAGTGCATTTATGTGACAGGAAGATAGTGAGTGGTTTGTGCTAGCAACTAGCCTAAACGGCATCCTTTGATGCACATGCTGACTAAAAGCACCTAACTAAAAAATTTGAATTAGGTACTCGATTCAAGCGCTACTATCGTTAGTGGAGTTGAATGAAAAAGCTATTTCACGGATTTCTTGTCGTTATCGCCACTATTACTATGTGTTTGCTTTAACGAAGCATTGTCGCCGGCCGATTCAGTCTCGGCATGTGGGCGGTTTGAGTCTCTGTTTGGATTGTCGTTCTCGTCACCATATTCGTTACCGTCTTTGTCATCATCATACGGCTTAGAAGGGGTAGGGAATTTAAACTTAGCACTGTATTTAAGTAGCGTGATGTTCCCGATAACAACGCCCAATACTAAAACAATAACGATGATGACCCAGGTTGTACTCATAGAAATCCCGTAGGCTAGCGCCCTTTGTTCAAAACGTAGCGATTATACAAGGTAGGTAGCTGCGGCAAAATACACGATTTACCTTTTATACCGCTTTGTTCAATGGCTTGAGTGAAACCGTCTAGGTTTCTGGCACTTTCAAAGGTACTTGCTGTGCTTTTAAAGCTTAAATGCCAAGGCTCAACGGCCACGCCGCCACTATTGACAGAGAAAGGACGATAGAAACCGAACTGTTCCATATTATCAGCTAGCCAACAGGAAAGGTTATGACAGGGGCCGCCAGATAGGTATTCGCTTTCAACAAGGTTAAAGTTGCCGCCCCAATTGTGCACAGCAGCTTTGTCATACACGTCAATATCGGTACCCCAATGATGGCGACTGCCGCCAGGTAGCGCAGACCAGGTCAAAATAGCATGCAGTTTTTCATTATCGTTGAGCGTTTCGAAAGAAAGTTCTGTGCCGGTAACATCAAGAAGCTGCGCCTGCCCCGTCCATTTGCGGTTAAAAATGGCGGTTTGCCTGTCAAAATCTCGAAAGCTACTGACTAACTGTAAATCTACTCCGTCATTGTGCGCAGCATCTTGCATAGCAAGAAAGGGCGAAATAACGTCTTGATGAAGCCTATGGCCGTTGCCAGCATCAACAAGATAGTCGTTGTGCTGGCCTAGCCATGCTTGTTGCGGTATCTGATTCATGTACGACAAAAAAGGCTACTTAGCCAGCAAGCGTTCTAAGATACCGAAGTACATATCGGCGAGTTGCTCTAGGTCAGCCATTTTTACGCACTCGTCAATTTTGTGAATAGTGGCGTTAACCGGGCCTAGCTCTATAACTTGTGCTCCCGTAGGTGCAATAAAGCGGCCATCAGATGTGCCGCCGGCAGTTGAGAGTACCGTAGGTGTACCTTTAACTGCAGCAATCGCACCTTGAGTTGCTTCTAATAGCGCGCCCGTATCGGTCAAAAATGGCTGACCATTAAAGGTCCAGTTTATCTCGTATTCAAAATCGTGAGCATCTAAGATAGTGGTGACACGTTCAATAAGAAGTTGGTCGGTCACTTCTGTTGAAAAACGGAAATTGAAGCATACGTGAAGTTCGCCAGGTATCACATTACCAGCACCTGTGCCTGCGTGAATATTTGAAATCTGAAAGCTGGTGGGTGGGAAGAAGTCGTTACCGTTATCCCAGTGTGATTTTGCCAATTCATCAAGAGCCGCCATGGCGCTGTGCACCGGGTTGTTAGCTAAATGAGGGTAGGCGACATGACCTTGCACACCTTTAACAACTAAATCGCCAGTTAATGAGCCTCTACGACCATTTTTGACAATATCACCGACTTCGTCTGTTGAAGAGGGTTCACCAACAATACACCAGTCAATTTTTTCATTTCGTGCTTCTAGGGTGTCGATTACGCGTGTAGTACCGTTAATAAACGGGCCTTCTTCGTCGCTCGTGATAAGGTAGGCAATGCTTCCTTTGTGGTCTGGGTACTTGTTCACAAATTCGCGGGTGGCGACTAGCATAGCAGCAAGGCTGCCTTTCATGTCGGCAGCGCCGCGACCGTGCAAATAGCCATCAACTTCTGTTGCGGTGAAAGGTGGTGTTTTCCAAGCCGATTCCGGGCCGCTTGGTACCACATCGGTATGGCCTGCAAAACAAAATACGGGGCCTTCTTTACCTCGGCGAGACCAAAGGTTAGTGGTGTCTTCAAACACCATGGTTTCATTATCAAACCCCAGCGCGCCTAAAAATTCGCCCATGGCTTCTTGGCAGCCTGCATCTTCTGGCGTTACAGAACGGCGGTTTATGAGTTGCTTAGCAATTTCAATAACAGAATCGTTTAACAAAATATTTCCTCATACTGTGCAGGCTTAAACCCAATGTGAAAAGCATTGTCGTGAAGAAGAATAGGGCGTTTAACCATAGCGGGGTGAAGCTCTAACAAGGCCAGTGCTTTGTCTTTATCTAAGTTCGCTTTCTCCTGCTCTTCTAACTGGCGATAGGTAGTTCCACGTTTATTTAACATGGTTTCCCAGCCAAGCTCAGACTCAGCGCGTACAAGAAAATCGCTGTCGATACCGTCTTTTCGGTAGTCGTGAAATGTGAACGCGATATCGTTATCTGCTAACCATTTCTTTGCTTTTTTGATGGTGTCACAGTTAGGGATCCCATAAAGGATTGTGCTCATGGTGATTTATTCCATACTACTTTATTGTTAATTGATGATGACACGGTTGCTAGCGTGCCATTAAGTCCAGTATTTATGTCGGTGCATAAGAAGAAAAACGCTAAGTGCGTCTTGAGCACCCACAGTATTTCAGCTGTCGACTTTTCTTGTTTGCTACATCATACAAGCAGTTGGTACGTTGTTAAACTCACTCGCGATGGTTTTTTGAGGGTGAAAGCCTGTGTTTAGGTTGAGGATGAAGTTATAGGTAGAGTGTTAGAAGTGTATCTTCACCGGCTTCTACAAATCTTTGGTGGGTGGGCAATACACCGATAAGCGCTTGTGCATTCAGCAAGGTTAGCGCACAAGTGTTGCTTACACCACGTTGTTTTAGCCATGCGGCATTTACAGTAAAAAGTACCTGTTTGGGTGTAATTTGCTCGCCGCTCTTTAACGCGCTGACGAATTGTGCGCCATGTAGATGAGTCGTATCACCGCCGTATTTAATTTTGCATTTAAGACCAGCGCTAGATTGTATATCGATAGCATAGTCCAAGGGCGAAACCTTTATCACTTTGCCAGCAAAAGGAGAGATCACAGTATTAGAATTAGAACTTATGGCTGCGCCTGGCCCCATAAGTCCACTTTGATAAAAAGGGTCATCAATATCGCAAAGCGATATCACCCGCCCCGAAAATGGACTTATGGTGACAAATTGCTTGGCAAAACTGTCTGGCGCGTACTGTAATTGCTTAGCGTTCACTACTTTAAATGTCCTGATTCACTGTGTAGCCCGCTCCCTTAAGGGCGCGAACAGCATCTTTTAGTTTATTATCTTTTACCAAAAAGAAATCAGTATCAAAGGTTGATACAACGAAAATTGCGACCTTAGCCGATGCTAATACTTCGCCTATTTGTGCCATGATCCCTACCATGGACAGGTGCAAAGGGCCTAATAGCTCAAGAGCACGCCAACCGTCATCGCTATCAAGGGAGGGAACATCAATAGAGTCTGGCACAACAATAGACAACTCATCTTCTGTTTTGCCCAGAAAAAACAGCGGGCTTTTAAGTACAGAAGCTGGGATATCATTTTCTGGATCCAAACTGTGAATTGTAAACAAAGATTCTCTAACTAGCAGTGTTTGTTTTGGCATGAAAAATTGGAAAAAAGATAACTTCGAAGATATTCACATTAAACCACTAACTGTGACTAAGTGCTACGTGTTATCCACTTAATCTGTGGATAAGTTTGTTGAGTAGTTTGGGGTCTTGTTGTAAGTTGTTGATATTAATTGATTAAATAAACTGTACAAACAATGTGCAGTGGATAACATTCTCTAATTTACAAGCATTTTCCACAGGTCATGTCTACAACTAAAATAAAAAATGTTTGATGATTTTGCAATTTCTTAGCTTGACAAGCACCACTTTTTAAAAAAATTCAGCGCATTGAAAAACAGAGAATCACCGACGATCTTGCATGTAAAACTTATTGAACTGACTGCGCGTGAAAATTAAAACGATCTAACATTTAACAAATATTTCGTAAGAGGCTAAATTCATTAGTTACGCTTTACATTTTAAATTCTAGAGTTCAAAACTAAATACACCAAGAGCGTTTTACCGCAGGAGCTAATACCGCAGGAGCCAACACCACAGGAGCCAAACCATCAGAAAAAGTTAGCAGCAGAGATTAGGCGCAACATGAACTAGGTATATCTAGAACGGAGAAAGCGCAAAGCAGTTGAACGGTTTTTCTGGCGCTAGTTTTGACGAAAGTGGCAAGCATTACCCCTAAACCTAACAAGAGAGAAAACGACAATGTCAGATTCATCATGGTGCGATATTACTGTAGAAAACGCAGATGAACTCGTCAGCTTTTATGAAGCTGTAATGAAGTGGAAGAAAGAACCTATTGATATGGGAGGCTACAGCGATTACGTCATGATGAAGCCCGACGGCACACCAGTAGGCGGTATTTGTCATAAGCAAGGCGTTAATGCGCAGTATCCAGGTGGGTGGATTAACTATTTTACGGTGGAAAATCTTGAGTCAGCTTTAAATGCGGTAATTGAAAAAGGCGGAAGGCAGGTGGGCGACATACGCCACCATGGCAAAGACAGCTTCTGTGTGATTACTGATCCAAGCGGTGCAGCTTGTGCACTTTATGAGAAGGGACAAAGCTAAGCAGGGATTTAAATACCACCACGATTAGAAGTAGCGCACTAAAAGCGAAAAATAAAAAAAGCAGCGTGTAGAGCCTACTCGCTGCCTTAATCGATAGCCTACTAAGCGATTTAGCTCGCCTAGCGCGAGGCAATTACTTGTTCAGCACGCCGCGGTCAACTTGATCCCGTTCAATAGATTCAAACAGGGCTTTGAAGTTACCCTCTCCAAAGCCTTCATCTTGCTTGCGCTGAATAAATTCAAAGAATACCGGGCCAAAAACGGTTTCAGAGAAAATCTGAAGCAACAAGCGAGGTTCACCATTCTCGGTAGTACCATCAAGCAAAATACCGCGCTTTTGAAGTTCGTCAACGTTCTCACCATGACCAGGCAAGCGCTCTTCTAGCATTTCATAATAGGTATTTGGCGGAGGCGTCATAAACTTCATGCCCTTCGCTTTAAGCTTATCTAAACACGCCACAAGGTCGTCACAAGCAAAAGCGATATGCTGAATACCTTCACCGTTGTACTTCATTAAGAATTCTTCAATTTGGCCGCCACCGCCAACTGCTTCTTCGTTTAGCGGTATACGGATTTTACCGTCTGGCGCTGTCATGGCTTTCGACAGTAGGCCAGTATATTCCCCTTTAATGTCGAAATAGCGAATTTCTCTGAAGTTAAATAATTTTTCGTAAAATCCTGCCCAGAAATCCATGCGACCGCGATACACATTATGGGTAAGGTGGTCGAGGGTATGGAATCCACATCCTTCAGGGTGGCGATCTACCCCTTCAACCCAGTTGAAGTCGATATCATAAATGGTGTTTTCGCCTTCGTAACGGTCTATAAGGTAAAGCATAGCGCCGCCAATGCCTTTTATTGCGGGTAGTTTCAATTCCATTGGGCCTGTGTGTGTGTCCATAGGCTGTGCACCGCGAGCAAGTACTTCTTTATAAGCGTGCTGGGAATCTTTAACGCGAAAAGCCATGCCACACGCTGAAGGACCGTGCTCTTCAGCATAGTAGCCTGCATGGCAGTTTTTTTCGTAGTTACTTAGCAAATTGATGTCGCCCTGACGCCATAGCTCAACGTCTTTTGATTTGTGGCGTGCAACGAGCGTAAAGCCCATCGCTTCAAAGATAGGCTCTAGTATGCCTTTTTCCGGCGCAGTAAATTCTAAGAATTCAAACCCGTCCAAACCAATTGGGTTTTCAAACAAATCAGCCATAGCGATACATCCTCAACGTAAATCGTATTTTATAATTGTTACCCGATTGTAAGGCTGCAGTGAAAAATCAAGCAATAGCAGGCGTGTATGACCGTTTTGACAATGGAAAGCGAGACTGTAACGTTTAGTTTTCACCTGCGGTTGTAACGTTAGGTTAGAGCAAATAAGCTTGCTCTAACCTATTGAACATATTATGAATTTAACAAATTTTACGGCTAATGCCTGTGTTCATAAATTGATACAGGTAGCAAAACGAGTAAACCTTCTAATACTAGTAAGCATAAAGGGAAGTAGCGCGATTACTTCTGACCATCATAATATTTCTTAAGACCTTTCCAGCACGCCAAATAGTCCCGTTGGCGAATGTCATTATTTAAAGCAAATTCCGTTGGTGCAATGGCATAACGAGACTCAAACATAAATGCCAATGTGTTTTCGTAACGCTGAGGGGCTAATTCAGCGTTAGACGCTTTTTCAAAAACTTCAGCTTCAGGTCCATGAGGCGTCATGCAGTTGTGAAGGCTCATACCGCCCGGCACGAAGCCATGTTCTTTGGCATCGTACGTACCTTCAATAAGCCCCATAAATTCACTCATGATATTTCTGTGGTAATACGGTGGACGAAAAGTGTTTTCCGCTACCATCCATCGCGGTGGAAAAATAACGAAGTCTACGTTCGCTGTACCCTCTAGTTCAGACGGTGAGGTAAGGACGGTAAAAATAGATGGGTCAGGATGATCGAAACTTACGGTGTTCATTACGTTGAAACGAGAAAGATCGTATTTATAAGGCGCAGAATTACCTACCCAAGCCACCACATCAAAAGGGGAATGATCAAGTTGGGCTTCAAATAGGTTGCCGCAGAACTTGTTGACCATGGTATGAGGCGTTTCGTTATCTTCAAACCAAGCAGTGGGGTAA
This sequence comes from Alteromonas sp. S005, assembly GCF_036864475.1. Taxonomy (NCBI): domain Bacteria; kingdom Pseudomonadati; phylum Pseudomonadota; class Gammaproteobacteria; order Alteromonadales; family Alteromonadaceae; genus Alteromonas; species Alteromonas sp. S005. Next base: position 100,236 of record NZ_JAZETN010000006.1, read on the forward strand.
CAAAAATCTCGCTGATTAGCATAGCCGTTTGCGCCAACGGGGCCGCGTTCAGGCAACACAAAAGGGTGGCCGTAATTTTCACATACATATCCACGAATTGGTCCATTAGTAGGGTTAACAGCGAAACGAACACCTCGAGGGATAACCGCAATTTCACCAACAGACAAATTGAGCTTGCCGAATTCAGTGGTAATGAGCATGTCGCCAAGCTGAGGGACAATAAGCATTTCACCATCAGAAGAATAGAAAACACGGTTTTGCATATTTGCATTAGCACTGTAGCAATGTATGCCCATACCCACCTGCGCCTTAGCGTCTCCGTTAGTGGCGATAGTGATTAGCGAATCTACGAAATCCATGTTTTGTTCAGGAAGAGGTACCGGACTCCACCTCAATACATTAGGTGGGCAATGCACGTCAGTCTCTGGTGCAGTTCTTACCAAACCATTATCTATTTTTTCAAAGTCACCCATTGCGATAGATGGGCGTAGGCGATACGTCCAGCTGCGGCGATTCTCAGCCCGAGGAGCAGTAAATGCAGTGCTGCTAAACTGTTCAGCGTAAAGCTTGTAGTTCACCTTCTGAGGACTGAATTGACCTTTAGGAAGTGCGCCCGGCAGCGCTTCAGTTTCGTGCTCGTTGTTAAAGCCCGTTAAATAAGACAAGTTATCCATATACGCTCCAATAGGCGGGACCAGCGTTGGGCTCTGCTCCCAGATCAATAATAAAGTAGTTGCAAATGAAACTATGTGTTTTAGGCTAGAGGTAAATGAAATGTAAATCAATAATAGGTATACAGTTGGCGGGATAAGGGTAAAGCAAACTTCGGTACGCTAGCTTTACACTGTTAATGATAGGCGTTGACTGGCTTACTTTTATAAAGGGAAATAGCACATGAAGCTAGAAGACATGCTTGCCTATAAGGTGGCGATGTTAGCAAGCGATTTAAGTGAGTCGCTGGCGAACGAATATGCTGACTATAAGCTTACCAATCCAGAGTGGCGTATTCTCGCCACATTAGGTGCTACTAATGATAATGCGCAAGCGCCGTCGTTGACGGCAAAAGAACTCGCTATGGCAACCCGTCTAGATAAGGTTCAAGTTTCACGAGCGCTAGAGCGACTGGTTAAACGAGAAGCTATCCATAAACGTTCCTGTGAATATGACAAACGCGCCACCTTTATTTCACTGTCAATAAAAGGGGAGCAAATTTACCAAACCTTGTTACCCAAAATCATTTGCTGGCAAAATAAGCGATTGGAAAATATCACTGATGATGAGTACCAAATATTTCTAAAAGTGATAGATGCACTCAGGCCTTAAAATTCGGGTGAAATCCTTGATAAGTCTGGTCTGAGCAGATGTGAGGCTATCGCCATAAAGGTTACTTTTGCCCCTTTAACTGTTAGATTTCTCTGAACTAATCAAATGGTACAGCTTTGGCGTCTATTAATCATGGTTTATTGCCCTATAAATATTCAACAATCGCTACTAGCCAGCGCTTGTACTAAAGCTGTATAAAAACATCTTAGCAAGGAAATTGAGTGGCACCCTTAGATATATACGCAGGTAAAAAAGCACGAGAAACCATAATGAAAAACGGGTTTACGCCTGAGTTGTTTAGTTACTTCTTGGGTGCTTCTGGCGGCCCTAAATGGTTTTCACTTGCCGGCTTAGACCGCGTGCTGTTTCCGGAATGGTTTGCCAATATCGACCATCAAATACATGTTATAGGCTCGTCAGCAGGTGCATTTCGAGCAATATGCGCTGTTCAAGACGACCCGTTGGCTGCCATAAACCGTCTAGCGACTTCTTACTCGACAACGACGTACAGCGAAAAACCAACGCCCCGAGAAATTACGGCTAAAGCCGAAGACTTGTTAAAAGAAATGGTAGACGAAGCAGGAAAGCAAGAGGTGCTGTCTAACTCTCGCTTCAAAGCCCACCTTATTGTTGCTAAGTGTTTGGGGGCTACCCGCTTTGAAAGTAAATTCAGACAGCTTTCGGGCTTAGCTATGAGCGCAGCGGCTAACACCGTTAATCGCAAAAATTTATCGCGCTTATACACGCGCTACGTCTTTTCTACACCGAATACGGACTTTGCCATTAACGATCCTTACCAGCTGCCTACTAAGTACCATGATTTAACCCAGGGTAATATCCACACAGCATTACTGGCTTCAGGTTCTATACCGGTTGTGATTGAAGGCATACCGGAAATTGAAGGTGCACCTGTAGGTATGTATCGCGATGGCGGTATTATCGACTACCACTTCGATCTGTCGTTTGGTCCGGATGACGGATTAGTTCTGTATCCCCACTTTTACAATAAACCTATTCCGGGATGGTTTGATAAGGGCTTGAAGGGCAGGGTGCCTCATAGTTCAAGCTACGATAATGTGGTGATGTTAGTCCCTTCTGCTTCTTTTGTAGCAAATTTGCCTTACAGCAAAATTCCAGACAGGAAAGATTTTGAAGTGCTTGATGCTGACACGCGAATTAAGTACTGGCAAACGGTGTTAAAGGAAACCGACAGGCTGGGTGAATACTTTATGCGCGCTGTAAACGACGGAACCTTAGTAGACGCTATCAAGCCACTTCCATTTAATATGATATAAAGAGATTGCTAATCGTCTGCAAAACGGCTAATTGCTGTCAAATTAGTCACTTGAACTTTCTTTTGATAAGTTTTTCTTGCAGGTGGCGCTTATGCTAAGTATTATACGCGCCGTTGTCCGGCATTCGCCCACCTCACAGGTGCAACACAGTTCTACATGCGTCTATAGCTCAGTTGGTTAGAGCGCTACCTTGACATGGTAGAGGTCCCCTGTTCGAATCAGGGTAGACGCACCATCTATTTTTACATCAGAAAGATTACAACCTTTGTCGAATCCTATTTGTGCTATTTGCGCGGTATGGTGTATTGGCGGTTACGGTAATCATTTATTCATCTGTGTTCGGTATTACATCTTATAAGACCATCTAATTACTGGTTTTAGACTACACTGAAATTGGGCTGATAATTTTTCGAACGCTGAGTACTTATACAGTCGCTAAGGGAGTAAGATGAGCTTGCAGAGATACGAGGGGCCCTTGTTGTTTGCACATCATGGTGCTGCCGAAAGGCGGTTCCTTGAGCTCATTAGTGCCTTACCAAAAGTATCTGTGCAAGGATACGACAAGTACCGAGATGTAATATACTGGAATAGATCAAGCGAAGATATCTATGGTTACAGCGAAGCCGAAGCGCTGGGTAAAAAGCTTGAAGACCTCATTATCCCCAACTTTATGCGGGATGACGTTATTAAATTTCATCAGCGCTGGATAGAGTTTAATGAGCCTATCCCTTCCGATGAATTGGTGTTAAAGAAAAAGGGCGGTCAGCCCATTCACGTTTTTTCTTCTCACGTAATGTTGAAGCAAGGTACAGACTCGCCAGAGATGTATTGTGTTGATATTGACTTAACTGAACAGCATGAGATACGCCAAGAACTGGAGCGAATGGCGTGCACTGATTTACTTACGAATTTACCCAACAGACGCGCGTTAGAACAGTGTTTAACCTCTGTTATTGAGGATGCAAGGTCATCCAACAGTGGTTTTGGGCTGTTCTTCATCGACCTAGACATGTTTAAAGAGGTTAATGATACCTTGGGGCATACTTGGGGCGATGAATTGCTGAAGTCAGTTGCCAAACGCTTGTCAGACTGCATTGATAGCATTAACGGAATACTTGCGCGATTTGGCGGCGATGAGTTTGTTTACTTGGCTAACGATGTAACCTGCGAAATTAAGTGTGAGGAAATCGCGAAAACGCTGTCCGATTGTTTCACAGAGAGCTTTGCGCTTAGCACTGAGAATGTCCATATTACCTCTAGCATTGGCATCAGTTTGTATCCTCGTGATGGCGATGTGATTGACGACATTCTTAAGCATGCCGATGCAGCTATGTACCAGGCAAAGGCTGAGGGTCGCAACAGGTACCATTTTTTCACCAAGGCTTTAAGTCAGCGGCTCCGCGAGCAAAGAAACATAGCCGCTAATTTAAGAGAATCGCTGCGCAATGATGAATTTGAACTTGTATTTCAGCCCCAAGTCGATGTTAAAACCGGTAAGTTTTCTTCATGTGAAGCGTTGCTTAGGTGGTGCCCTTTAGATAATACCAAAGCTGTGCCCCCTGATGTTTTTATACCTATCGCCGAGCGTAGTGAACTGATAGGCGATATAGGAAATTGGGTGCTTAGAAAAGCGTGCCAACAGGCCCAGGTGTGGAAGCAAAAGGGGATTGAAGTTCGTATCGACGTAAATGTGTCAGGCAAAGAGCTAGAGAAAAGCTCGTATTTTGAGTGCCTTACTGCTTATCGAAACGAATACAACTTGTTGCCTGACGATATTGGTTTAGAGCTTACTGAAAACGTGCTAATCAAATCAGACAGTACTATTTTAGAAGATCTTCGAGCACAGCGGGATCTTGGCGTAGAAATATCTATTGACGATTTTGGTACTGGCTATTCCTCGTTAAGCTATTTAAAGCATTTTCCTGTAACGCATCTAAAAATCGACCGTTCTTTTCTCGAGGGCGCACCGGAAAATGAGTACGATAGTGCATTAATGGAAGCCATAGTTAATGTGGGCCATAAACTAAACCTGAAGATCGTTGTTGAAGGGGTGGAAACAGAGAGTCAGTCTGACTACTGTAAATCACTAAACGTAGAGTATGTGCAAGGTTACTTATACTCAAGGCCGATAAGCGCTGACGCCATAGAAAGCCTATATTCAAAACAAAATCAGTAGGCACCAAAAGATGTTAAAAACGCTCACTATTTTCTCTGAACTATGTATTCTGGCCGATGAAGCCTAGACTAGGTGCTAAGGCTTTCAACGTAGATACCTGCTAAACAATCTCGGTAAATGCTATCGAGTAATACCAAGAAGCGACGAATTAATAGACATTCCACAGTGATGGTTTAGCAAAATAATAACCTTGCTGATGATCTACCCCAAGCTTATTCAACGCCACTGATTCCGCTTCGTTTTCTACCATTTCTGCTATCACTTTTATGTTCAAGCCTTTGGCTATGCTAATAAGGCTTGAAACAAATAGTTGATTGTCTTTATTTGTGTGAATGCCTTGCGTTAGCCTACCAGAAAGTTTTACAAACTGTGGCTGTATCGCCCGAAGACCTGAAAGTGAGGAAAAATTATCACCAAAGCGCTCAATGGTAATTCCACAGCCTATGTTGATTAACTGTCGACAAAGTGATTCTGTCACCTCTCTGTACTGAATTAATGCAGCATCCTCGACTTCAAAAAACAGTCTGTGGCTTAAGGTTTTGCGATTAGCGATTTCTTTTATCAACCAGTCTCTGAATTCAGCATTAGCAATTGATGCTATGCTTAAATTCACAGCAACCTGTTGAGAGGTTACTTCTAACTTCTTAAGTACGATTGTGGTGACAAGCTTGTCTACCTGCGGAATTAAGTCTAGTCGCTCCGATGCTGGAATTAGCTGTGCCATCGGGATCACGTCATTTGTATCTTTATCCTTGAAGCGCCCTGAGGCTTCGTAATAAGCGGGGACGTTTTGGTCTGTATTCATTACAGGTTGAATCATAATATCTGCGTATTGCTGTGACACAATGTAGTTCAGTCGCTCACGCCACTGGGTATTACTGTGCACTTTTGATATTTCTGATGCTAACTGCCAGCCGTTCTGGGTTTTCATGGCGGTAATAAGGGCACTATCAACACTTTCCATGATTTGCGGCATTGACATAGTACCGACAAAACGCGTTATACCCATGAAGATTGCTTTTGTTCCATCTCGAAGCGGCGAGACACTTGCACATTGTTTTGCAAGATTAGTAAGCATGAGTTCTCGGGCTGCGCCTTCCATTGCCTCGCTAATCAGCGCAAAATCGCCTCCCGACAATCGAAACACAAAGCGAACGTTGTGGTTGTTCTTGGTTTCTTCCACTAAAATATTCGCCACCGATTTTATGTAATTATCGCCCGGCACCATACCCAATTTTGTATTTATGCTGCCTAAATGAGCTAGCCTGACAATAATGAGTTCTTTTTCTTGCGCAGTTGCATTCTCGTTTAATAGAGCACGCATATGGCGTTCGAAAGCGCCTCTATTTGCAAGCATTGTGAGTGAATCTTTGCTGGCTTCTTTTTTAAATAGTGCTGACTGTCGCTTAAGCTCGTCAAATTTAGAAGATAACGTGTTTGCCAGGGTGTTAGCAGCTTCGGTTAACGGCTTAAAGTCTTTACTCGATGCCGTTAGTTCAGGCGACGTGAAATTATGACTGCCAATTTCATTAAGCTTTTTAACAGTGTCATCGAGTGGTCGTTTTATCCGTCGGTTGGTTATTATTACGAAAAGTGAAAGAAGCACTGCAAGGGCGAGAAAAGCAGCGGAATTTTTAATCAGTACAGCGACAAACTTACTAGCAATCGTACTTTTGCTTGCCGTAAGTACGAGGTTATTCTCACTATTATATAAAGGTACACGCTTTGTGTTACTAGGACTTGGGTCAATAAGAGAATACCAAGATGGCAAGGTGTCTTCGCTTAGGGCCTTTGCGCTCAATACCTCTTTACCGTCAGCGTCAATAACTGATGCAACAGAAATATAGGGCTGTGCCACGGCACTTTCCGTCAATGTTTCTAGTGCTAGACGCTCATTTTGGGGGGAAACAGAAACCTGTTGAGCAACGGCACTCTTGTAAACTAACGCACTTTTTTCAGCCTGCAGCGTTACCGCCTCAGACGCGTTTAATTGTAGCTCACGTAACTCGGCAACAGACAATGCAGTAAATGCTAAAAACAAAAGGGTTACAATACCCAAATTAGTTTGGCTAGATAGCTTCATTACTAGCAGTTATCTCCTTTAACTGAGAAATTTATCTTCGCTAAAGACAGTCGCGTGGCCTTTTGGTGCAAGAATTTACGACGCCACTCAGTACAATCTTTACTTAAAGTGCAAGACACTTATACCTTAAACGTAAACCATAATTGTAGCTTACCCAAAGGATGAGTGCGAATTAAACAATATAGTCACAAATGTACAGTAAAACAAAATGTTAAGCGAGATATATTAAAGCTTTTAGCTTGTCTATACGTTTTACTTGCTATCCAGCCACCACATTTTATTAGGGGCTTCACCAGCACGCTTTATAGGCACTATTTCGCCAAAAATTGGGATGCTAGTTGGAACATCTTTCGCACCAGCAAGAGCTGTAATTTTCATTAAGGGTTCGTTCCAATTATGCAGTGCTAAATCAAAGGTGCTGTTGTGTACTGGCATCATAACACTGGCTTGGACATCAATATGCGCTTGCAAACTCTCTTCAGGTAGCATGTGTATGTCTGACCACAGTTCGTTATATGCACCCGTTTCAATCATCGACAAATCAAAAGGGCCATACTTATTGCCGATCGCTTTGAAGCCTTCAAAATAGCCTGAGTCACCGCTGTAGAAAATGTTGGTGTTTGAAGATTTTATAACAAAGCTGGCCCATAGCGTTTCGTCTCTATCAAATAAACCTCGCCCTGAGAAATGCTGAGACGGTGTGGCCACTATTTCAATGCCGCTCACGTTTGTACTTTGCCACCAATTTAGCTCAACGATTTTATTTGCATCGACACCCCAGTCACGTAAATGATTGCCAACTTTTAGCGGTGTAATAAACACGTCGACTTTGTTTTTAAGTATTTCAATACTGCCCTTATCTAAATGGTCGTAATGGTCGTGACTTATGATAACAGCATCTAATGTAGGTAAGTCTTCCAATGAAATTGGCGACTGGTGGAAACGCTTGGGTCCCATCCATTGAACGGGAGATGCCCGCTCACTGAAGACCGGGTCGATCAATATATAACGATCGGCAAGCTTCAACAGGGTAGTAGAGTGCCCCAGCTTTATCACGCTATCTTCTTTAACTCTTTCAAGCATTTGTGGTGTAAGTGTTGACACAGGTATCTCAAACGTTGGCGTCGCAGCATCTCTATTGTCACGAAAATACGCTTTGGTCACTTTCCACATGTCACGCCACGTCGTTTTATATTCAATATGGGTATTCGCAAATTTTTCAGGTTGTGACGCGCTCGCAGCAAGGCCGTTTGAAGAGCCACAGAAAGATGTCATAAATAAAACTCCAACAAGAAAGTGTGTGCGAATAGTAACCGGCATGCGCTCACCTTAAATTAAAAGTATACTGCACAGTGTAGTTTACTAATGATAAACTAATTTAGTTAAAAGTAAACTGGTGGGTGTAGTTTTATTGTTGCTTTGTCTAAAGTTTAGGTTGTACTGACAGGCCTCAATCTTTCGCCTCAGTTGTACTTAGCGATACTGCATTATTATTAGATAAAGACGCTATTGGACGAGAGCTTGAGCGGTTTCTTCATAATACTAATGAAAGCCTGGAAAACCATCAAAAGCTAAGCCACATTCTTGCGGCTAGTGAGCCATGGACAGTTGAAAACAATATGCTTATGCCGACGATGAAAATTAGACGCTTTGAAATTGAGACGAGATTTAAAGAAGCTGCATCTGTTGAATAACTTTTTGTAGGCATTAGCCTAACCATAAAAAAAGCTGGCAACCTAAAAAGGCAGCCAGCTTTTTCTGGACGATTGAGTTGTAGGCTTTTTATTCTGACTTAATACCGTGAAACGTACAATGCAGCACAGGCAATATTAGCAATGTAAGTACGGTGGCAACGGTCAGGCCAAATACAATAACTACCGCCATTGATGCGAAGAACGCGTCAGAAAACAGCGGGATCATGCCCAATATGGTTGTAATGGCTGCCATGGAAACGGGACGTACACGAGACACTGATGCGGTCACAACGGCATCGAATGCGCCACTGTTTCCCTTTGCCTGTACGTTTATTTCTTCCATTAATACGATCCCGTTTTTAAGCACCATACCAATAAGGCTTAAACTGCCAAGCAGCGCCATGAAAGTAAACGGTGCACCAACTAGCACTAAGCCGCCGATAATGCCGATAGTAGTAAGCGGTATAACGCCCCATATGGCTAACGCTTGACGCAATTTACCAAACAGCAATACAGTAATGATAAACATGCCTAAAATACCAATGGGCATACTCGCGAATAGGGCGCTTTGCGCATCTGTTGAAGTTTCATATTCACCGCCCCATTCAATGCGGTAGCCATCAGGCAATTCGAGCTCTTCTACAAGCGGTCGAATTTTCGCTTGTACGCTTGCAGCCGTTTCACCGGATAAGGGCATGGGCTCGGCATAAACCGCCAGCATACGCACCCGATTGCGGCGTTTGATGATCGGGTTATCAAGTGACACATCTACATTGCTAATAACATCAGCCATGCTTATGTATTTACCTTGTTCTTGGCTCCATACGTTAAGCGAGGCAAGGTTGTCTATGTCATAGCGCTGGTTTGGGTCGTTGCGCATAACGATAGGAATTAAATCGCTCCCTTCGCGGTAAAGGCCAACAGTTTCACCCTCGTTGTTAAGGAGAAACGCAGTGTGAACGGCATCTCGGGTTACCCCAATGCGCCTTGCTTGTTCTTCCAAGAACACGGGCTCAACAAATGGCACCTTGTTGCTCCACGACAAGCGCACGCTATCCATAGTTTTCTCTGCTTGAAATATGGCTTCAATGTCGCTGCTGATTTCTCGCAAAACCTCAGGGTCTGGCCCGTAAACTCTTGCTTCAATTGCCGCTTTTGCCGAAGGACCTACTTGAAGTGCTTTTACTTTATATTGCACATTGGGGAAGTCTTCCCGTACCAGCTCGATAATTTCGCGCATACGAGCATCACGCGACTCAACCGTGTTAGTTTCAACGATAAGCTGGCCATAGCTGGCGTACCTGTCTTCTGGCGCGTAGGTCAGTGTTAGGCGCTGTGCACCACCGCCAATAACACTGGTTACGTTGGCAATATCTTCCATGCTCAACACGTTGCTCTCTAAGCGTCGTATAGATTGCTCTGTAGTTAAAATGTCGCTTCCCTCAGGCAGCCACAGATCGACAAAGAAAAGCGGTGTGGATGAATCAGGGAAAAAGGCATTCTTAACGTATTTACCTGACGCCACGCTACCAACCAGCGCAACAAGTACCAGTACTATCGTAATGTACCTGTGATTGATAGCTGCAGTTAGCACACGTTTGTAAACCGTAAAAATAATGCCTTTGTATGGGTCGTCGTCTTCCTCACTATTGCCGCGTTCTTTTTCGGTTTTAAACAACAGGTCGAAAAAGAAAGGCGTTATAGTGAGCGCTGTGATCCAGCTTAAAAACAGCGAGAAGCACAGTACCCAAAATAGTGAGCCAACAAACTCACCGGTGGCATCAGGAGACAACCCAATAGGTGCAAAGGCGGTGATAGCAATTACGGTAGCGCCTAGAAGGGGTAAACCGTTTTGCGATACTACGTCTTTTGCTGCCTGAAGTTTGGTTTGCCCTTTTCTAACGCCAATTAGCATACCTTCGGTTACCACTATGGCGTTGTCGACTAGCATACCAAGGGCAATAATGAGCGCGCCTAGAGAGATTTTTTGCAGCTCAATGCCTTTCACCGACATTAAAATAAAGGTGCCGAGAATGGTAAGCACAAGAATGAGCCCCATTAGCACGCCACTTCGCCAGCCCATAAAGAGCAGCAAAACGAAAATAACGATAGCTACGGCTTCAACAAGGTTTATAAGAAAGCCAGTTACAGAATCGTCGACCACCGTAGGCTGGTTGTAAACCGTATTCAAGCTCATACCAAGTGGCATGCGCTGTTCAAGCTCAGCAATTTTGCTATCAAGTCGCTTGCCCACATCAACTACATTCACTGCCGAGGCGAACGACACGCCAATAGACAGGGCAGGGGTGCCTGAACTGTGGTAAAGAAGCGAGGGGGTATCGTTAAGCTTACGCTCAATAGTGGCAATATCAGTTAAACGAATCAGGCCGCTTGCCGGTGAACCTATAACCACCTGTCCTAATGCCTCTAAATTGTCGAACTCGCCGGTGGGCTGAATAGAAAGGCGTTTACCCTGAACTTTGATTGAACCTGCGTTGCCTACTACGTTTTGCGCAGTTAACAGGCCGGCAATGGATTCTGCAGAAACATTAAGGGTTTTCATTTTATCGTGATCTAAAGACACAATAATTTGCTCGCTTACCGTACCGGCAATAGAAACTTTTTTAACGCCCTCAACAAGCTGAATTTCTCGCTGCATTAAATCGGCAAAGTCTTCCATTTGCTTAAGGGAGTAGTCTTCGCTTTTAAGGGTAAGGAGTAGCCCAAATACATCGCCAAAATCATCATTGACAATAGACGTGCTGGTGCCGGGGGGCAACGATGCCTGTGCGTCACCCACTTTGCGGCGTAAATTATCCCAGTATTGTTCTAGGTCTTTGGCTTGAACGCTGCTCTTAAGCTCAACCGTAATCTGCGAAAGCCCCAGCATGTTTACTGAACTTACGCGTTTTACATTAGGTATACGCTGAATAGCCTTTTCAAGCTGCAGCGTAACCTCTTCTTCAACTTGTTCGGGCGTTGCGCCGGGGTATTGGGTTATGACAAGAGCGTTTCTAATAGTAAATTCAGGGAATTCTAACTGGCCTAGGCCAAGAAAGGTCACTATGCCGCCAACACCTAAAATGATGGCGACCATCCAGCTTATTACTTTTTGACGAAAAAAATACTCGACCATGATTTACAGGCCTCCTTCTTTCGTCCATTCAGTAACCGCTTGGCCTTCTTTAACTAAATGGGCACCGGCAGCCACGATTTTATCATCGTCTAGTAGTGGCCCTTCTACAAGTAAACCACTAGAAATGCCGCGAGTGATCATCACGTCTACTGCTTCGACTGTGCCTTTTTTAGCACCGTTACCGTCAGGCTTAAAGCGCCAAACAATCGCTTTTTCTGGCTCTGCATTGTCAGTCACTACCGCACCAAAAGGCACCAGCCAAAGTTTTGTGTCAGACTCAATTAGTTTCGACATATCAAGTAATACGGTCGCGCTCATACCTGAAAGTACATTAATGTCTTCAGGTTCTGGTAGCGTGATCGTAACTTCGTAGCTAAGTTCACCTTGTCGCGTGGTGCTTTCGTGGTCCTTATACATGGCAGCATAGCGTTTTTCTGGCATACCCGAAAAAGTGACCCACGCCATTTCAGAGGTACGGTTTTCGCGTGCTCTAGAGCGGTCAATCATGCGCATTTTTTGCTCTGGCAACTGAAACGTTACGTCAATAGCGCCTGGCAAGTGAAGCTCGGCAATGGTTTGCTGAGGTACAATGACTTGATAGTTTTCAACGGGCACAGATGCAATGAGCCCCGCAAAAGGTGCACGAAGCTCGGTATAACTTAGTTGGTCCTGCGCGTTGGTGAGACTAGCTTTAGCGGCTAAATAATTTGCTTTCGCCTCATCAAACGTAGAGCGACTTACCGCGCCTTTTTCAACCGAAGCCTCCATACGTTCAAACATAGCAGAGGATACATCAAACTGAGACCGGGCCGTGGCGAGTTGTGCTTTTGCATCTCGGTCGTCAAGACGCGCGATAAGCTGGTTCTCTTTCACTTCCTCGCCTGCTTTTACGTTAAGTTCTTGAAGCTTACCGCCTATACGAAAAGAAAGGTTTGAATACTCAGCCGCTTCCACTTGCCCTGGGAATTTAGCAATGGTTTCGTCTGAATGCTGAACTTCATAAAGCGTTACCGGTGTTGAAGATACAGTTTTAGGTGGAGTAGGGGCGTCTTCACACGCACTTAGGCCAGCAAGTGCGGTAAATGCAACCACAGCGCGCACGGCTACACTGTTAAAGAGACTCTTTTTAGACAACATGGTAACTCTCCATTTAAATAAACCACTTTTCGTTCCCATTTTGGCAATGGGTTATCTTGTATTACGCGCCTATTAACCATCATTAAAGCGGATGGTATAGAAATCTAATATACGCTTACTTCAACGTACTTAAAGGTTATAGCGTTATTTTTCGTTTTCGATCAGAATTTTTGCTCACCAGTTCAAGGGTTAACAAGCGAGTTCAAATCAACATCTTCGACCCGTAGTGCGAATTCGCAACAAAAATACCGCTAAGTTACACGTCCATTACTTCTTTGCGTTATCTGGTTTCTCATCGGGCGCTAGTTTTTCAGCATAACCTTTAGGCGGCGGAGTCCAGCCTCGCATCTTCGAATGTCTGTCATGTAAATCGGTTTTCAGCGCATCTTCAATGAGCGATTCTAGCTCGCTGAACAGTTTTAGGTAGTTGTTGTCTACCCGTTCGCCACTCGCATCATCTATCCACGCGTGATACAGCACATCATTTTGTTGAGATTCAATATTTTTGTAGGCCATTTTTTGTCGCTCAACATGGAACGGGTGGACATTGAGTGAGCGCAATGCTTCTGCGCCCATCTCCAGTGCACTATGATAGGTTTCTGATACTACAAAATCTGCGCCCAGCTGGCGCAAGCGGTAGCCATGACCACGGTCAAAGGCACGGGCAAGCACTTTGACATTAGGAAAGGCGTGTTTGGCGTACTTCACCATTTCTGCAGCTGTTTCTCTATCGTCAATGGCAATAACTAATAAAGACGCTTCGTGCGCCCCTGCGGTATGCAATATGTCAGGTTTAGATGCATCGCCAAAGTACGCTTTGTTGCCGAAGCGCCTGAAAAGGTCTATTTGCTCAGAGCGAATATCGAGCACAACGGTTTTCACGTCATTAGCCGCTAAGAGGCGATTGACAATCTGTCCAAAACGACCGATGCCGGCAATGACCACAGTACCTTTCTCGTCAATTACATCTTCATTACGCTGGGATTTCGCATTCTTATAATGAGGAATAATGGCTTTGTCGAATAGGATGAAAAGCCCTGGCGTTAAGAACATGGAAATAGCCACAACAAGAGAAAGTACAGAAATAATGTCGCTGGGCAGCACGTAGTTCTGCGAGGCAAAACTTAACAGTACAAAGCCAAATTCACCCGCCTGGGCAAGGCTTAGCGTGAACAGCCATTTATTGGTGCCTTTTATTTTGAAAATTAAGGCGATGATAAACAGTACAACGGCTTTCACCAGCATAACCGCGATAGTTAGCCCTGCTATCAACATCGGGCTCTCACTAAGCACTGAAAAGTTGATGCCAGCGCCTACCGTTATAAAAAACAGGCCCAGCAACAATCCTTTAAATGGTTCGATATTGGCTTCAAGTTCATGCCTGAATTCACTGTTAGCCAGAACGACGCCGGCTAAAAATGCGCCAAGGGCAGGAGAGAGCCCAACTAGCCCCATCAACGCGGCAATGCCGATAATTAACATAAGCGCCGTGGCCGTAAATATTTCTCGTAAACCCGATGCGGCGACAAACTTAAATAAAGGGCGGCTTAAGTAGTGTCCGCCAATAGTGAGAAAGGCAATAGAGCTAATAATCACCAAGCCAGAAGCCCAAGGTGCAAGCCCTTCTACTAAATTGAAGCTATCGTGTGATTCTGCTGCGCCATGTTCACCTCCTGCGGCAACGAGTTCGGGAATGGCAAGTAAGGGTATAAGCGCAAGCATGGGAATAACAGCAATATCTTGAAACAGCAAAACAGAAAAGGCACTTTTGCCACCTTCAGTTTTCTGAAGGCCTTTTTCTTGCAATGTTTGTAAAACAATGGCGGTTGAAGACAGGGCAAAAATAAGACCAATGGTAAGAGCAATGCTGAAAGGCTGTTCAAGCAACAGAGCGACACCAGTGATAAGCGCGGAAGTTAATGCTAATTGCAAACCGCCTAACCCCATAAGCTTGGACTTCATTGCCCATAAAGAGCGAGGCTCTAGCTCTAGCCCGACTAAAAACAGCATCATGACTACGCCAAATTCAGCAAAATGCTGAATTGCGACAGTTTCGTCACCAACAAGGCCGAATATGGGGCCAATCACTAGCCCTGCTATTAAATAGCCTAATACAGACCCTAAACCAAGGCGCTTTGCAATGGGCACGGCGATGACAGCGGCAACCAAGTAGATAAATGCATATAAGAAATAGCCAGTCACGTTAATCTCCTTGAGAAGTACAAAGGTCTGCGAGATTTTCGATACGCTTTGCTTTTTCTAAATCGAGGGTATTAGTTGTTAGCTTTTTCAGCAAAGTTACCCACTTGTCTTTGTGCTGAGCCACCCGGTGTTCTTCCTGCGCAGTACGAGAGCCAAATAGAGCAAAAGGGGCGATGTAAGTCATATGCGTGATTTGGGCCATTTGCTCTAATGGCTGAAGTAGTTGCCTAATAGTGTAATGATTGAAACCGTCAGTTTGATAGGCCTCTTCTTTGCCGCCTGCACTTAACGCACAAAGGAACAATTTATTTTTCAGCGCAGTACCTTCATGACCGTAGGCGAACCCATATTCCAGCACCAAATCTTGCCACTCTTTTAAAATGGAAGGCGTTGAATACCAGTAAAGAGGAAACAGGAAAATAATAACATCGTGGTCGACTAGACGCTGCTGTTCCCGCTCAATATCAATATTGAAATCTGGATATTCCGCGTACAGGTCAACGGCGGTAACGTGCTTATTTAATTGAGCTTCATGAAAAAGGGGCACGTTCACTTCAGAGTTCGTTTGTGCTGGGTGAGCAAACAAAACCAGCACTTTCTTACTGTTTTTGGTGCTTTCAATAACATGTTCTATGGAGGTTTTGTCTGTCATACATCTCTACTCAGTTTTACAGCCAATGTTTCTGAAATTATTTAGCTTTTGTTGCCGTTAAGCGTATCCCCAAGGCCAGCAGGCACTAGTCTAATTCTTTATACAATATTTACGCTTAGAGCAAATCGTAATGTGTTTTTCTGCAAAGTTATAAGGTTACTAATTATTACAAGGTTGAAAAAAGTAACCTGATTACCATTGTGTACCTACAAACAAAATAGCTTTGAAAATGACGTAAAAAGAGCGTTGAAAAAGCGAACCTTTTAACCTTTGCTTAGAACAGTATAAACATGAAAACACCATTAAAAACACTCGCACTTGCATTATCTTTACTTTCACCTTTTACATCACTTTCCACCCATGCTCTACCTCAAGGCACAGAACTCAAAGCTGGAGCAGCTGTTTGGAATCTGTTCGATGATGCAGACCGTTACGCATTGCATGTGGCTTATGTTCACAAACCGCTCGAATCATTTTACGGAATTCGACCAACAGTTCTCTTGGTAAACGCAGATCAAGGCCAACACTATTTCGCTGCGGGGTTGGCAAAAGACGTCTACAAACACAATGACTTTTCAGTACGCGTTGCCTTTCACGCGGGCATTGTTGATGAATCTGAAAATTTAGGCGACACCATTGAATTCTATTCATCACTTTCCGGACTCTACAATTTTTCTGAATCATTTTCGCTAGAAGCTGAAATTGGCCACATTTCTAACGGCGGGCTAGGGGACACGAACCCTGGTTCAGAATCGTTTGTATTGAGTGCTCACTACCATTTCTAATCTCGCCTACACAAGTTGTGCCTACTTCTTTCGTTAAACAGCCCGCTTAAAACGCGGGCTGTTCATTTTTGGCAAAGACTTTTTTAACTTAACTTTCTGTCGGGCAAGGTGCGCCGCCGTTAATCCAAACCGACATTGCCTTAGCGAACTTTGCATGTGTCCCTGGTGCAGGTGTTCTGCCTGGGCCGGGGTTCCATGCCCATCTCACTAATGGGTCGTCACTAACATGATGCTCAAATTCTTTTTTGAACGTTTTCATGTCATCTCTACCCCCACGTTGAGCAAGAAAAGAGTTCAAACGCGGGTTCAACCAATTGTTGCATAACTTTGAGGGGGTCATGTCGTTACCAATAATCATGGTAGGAGGCGGCATGTGCCACACGAAACCTGGCATAAGGTCGTTTGCTGCGCCAGGCGGCCTGCCGGGTTCACGCGCATTTTCATCTTGGTGACACCCACGGCAGTTTACGGGGTGCGTCTCGCCAACCTGAGCAAACTTTCCGTCTTGAACAGCCATTTTTAAGTTGTTCAAAGAGGTAATGTTCATCGGATGAGGAGTTTTGTTGTCGCCCACCGTTGGACGGTGAGCACCGTCCTCAATAACACCGTGACAATTCACACACCGTGGATGTGTTGCTACATCGAACAAGTAGTTGAACGCAGTCGTTGGGTTAGGATCTTGCTGATAAGCTTCAAAAGCAGGTGTTGAGTTAGCTGCTTTTGATGTGCTAGCGGTCATATTTCTATGATCGCTATCGTCATTTTTGTTTGCAATACACCCGCTAAGCGCGAGCACAGAAAGAGCACTAATTAATAGGGGAGGTATCAATCTCATCATACTGTCCTTATGCTTTTAATGCTGTAGTCACGTGCTGCGCGAGCATAGGCAAATGACGTAGCCGTACACCAATGGCTTGGTACACTGCATTGCCGATAGCAGGGGCTACACCAATAACGCCTGGTTCACCAAGACCAACCGGGAATTCATCGCTCTCTACCAGTTCAATATCCATCTCTGGGACATCGTTCATACGCAGAGGAAGGTAGGTATGTAAGTTTGTTTTTGAAACCTGACCGTTCTTCACCTCGTTATGTTCAAACAGCGCCAAGCTCAATCCCCACAGCAGTGAACCTTCAAGCTGTGCCATCGCGCCATCTGGATGAATAACAATACCGGCATCCGATACTACCCAAAGTTTCTTAACGGTTATCTTTCCAGTGCGCTTGTTAACGTGAACATGAGCTGCAGTCGCGAGCCAAGCTGGCATAGTGCGTTCTTGACCTGCACTTACGCTATAGCCAATGCCTTCATCAACACCAAGTTTAACATTCGCCGTCTTTTTCTGAAGAATCTCAAGCGTATTGGCAAGTCGAGTGGCACCGCCGACACTTTCTGGCGCTTTGCCCCCTTGTTTTCCTTTTCCGTCTAACATAGCAAGTCTGAAGTCGACGGGGTCTTTGTTCGCTTTCATTGCCACTTCGTCAATAAATGATTCTAAGCCCCATACAATCCAACCTTGACCTACCGAACGCAGCCAACCTGGCGTAAATGTATCTTGTGCTATCTTATTGTTAACCGCACGGGCGCGATGGTGAGACATGGTGTACCAATGGTCTGCGCCAGATGCCGAGAACATATCGACTTTTCCTTCGCCGCTTACTCCTGGTGCTAGAAATCCTGGTGCCATTTTTAGTGTTGGCCAACCTGCCGCAAGCGCATGCTCCATGCCTAAAAACTGATTATTTTCATCAAACGACGCATTAAACAGCGAGGTAGATGCAGAGCGGGGTTGATCAAATAATGTATCATCCGGGCGCATAAACACCAATTTGACTGGCTGGCCAGCAGCTTTAGCTGTAAGCAAAGCTGGAACAATCCAATCTCCGTAAAGGCGTCGACCAAAACCTCCGCCAAGATAATACTGGTGAAGGATCACATCACTTTCTGGCACTTCTGCGGCCTTAGCTACAGTAGGGAGTGTTAGGCTCTGCCACTGGTTACCCGTATGAATATGCCATTTACCGCCTTTAAATTCAGCAATAGCGTTAAGTGGTTCTAGCTGGAAATGATTGGCAGTGGCGGTGGTGTATAAACCCTCAATAGTTTGTGCCGCTTTCGTTTGCGCCAGCTCTATATTTCCTTCATCTACAAAAACGGTGCCTTCCTTGCGATCACGTACAATTCTTTCGCCTTCTTTTTGTATATCAGCTTCAGAAACATTGGCAGTTTTACCGGCGTTGTAGCTAACTTTCACCAAATCAACAGCTTTAATCGCAGTAGGGTAGTCTGTAGCCAATACAGTAACCCAACCTTCGATAGTACCGCTCGGATCGGTGAGCACTTTATAACCTTTGTATCCCGGTAAGCTCTTAGCTTTACTGTCGTCCACATTCGTTACTGCGCTGCCATAACGAGTCGGAGGGAGAATGGGGCGTGCATAAAGCATATTTTCCACTTCCACATCAATGCCGTATACCGCAGTACCGTTAGTTTTAGGCGGGATGTCGAGTGCTTTGTAGTCTGCGTTAACACCGATAAGGTGGCGTTTTTTACCCGGTTTAATTGGCAGTTCAGCAAGCTCATCTGCACTGAATGTTTTGTCTACTTTGCCATTCGCTACGATATCACCATAGCTAATTTTCTTGTTACCTGAGATAACAAAGCCTTTTTCTGCCTTACAACTATCGGCAGGCACGCCAAGCAATTTTGCTCCAGCATCAATTAACACCATGCGGCCAGCGGCGCCCGCCTGAGACATTGGCTTGTAAGTATGGAAAATTGACCAAGAGCCGCCTGTTACCATGTAGCCCCATTTCGGGTCTGTATCAACGTGCACTATAGACACTTTATCCCAGTCGCACTCAAGTTCATCAGCTAAGATTCTAGCGATTGGCGTACCAATATGCTGACCCATTTCCGCTTTGGCTATATTAACGGTGACGTTGCCATCTGTATCCATTTCAAACCAAATGTTTGGTGAAAACTGTTTTGTTTCAATATTCTCTTTCGCTGACAACAGAGATGGAACCGCGGCAGCGCCAAATGCCATGAATAAAGATGTCTTCATTGACCCCACCATGAAAGAGCGGCGCGATAAATTAATCATGTCTTTCTTTTCTTTCGAAATATCTTTCATGCTCATGCGTTTTCACCTTCTGCTGATGCGTTTGGATCGAAGTATTGAACTGAAGATGTCGCCGCACGTTTAATTGCTTTTTTAATTCGCGCATAAGCCATACAGCGACAGTAGTTAGTGCTCATGTGGTTAACAATATCTTGATCGCTTGGGTTTGGATTTCTATCCAAAAGCGTTGCTGCTTGCATGATTTGACCAGACTGGCAGTAGCCACACTGAGGAACCTGCTCTTCTACCCAAGCAGACTGCAGCGGATGCTCGTTGTTGAGGCTTTCGATAGTGTTTACGTTCTTGCCTTTAGCTAACGAAACAGGATAAGAGCAAGAGCGAATAGCGTTACCGTCAATATGTACCGTGCATGCGCCACACATGGCAACGCCGCACCCAAACTTGGTACCTTTTAATCCAAACTCATCGCGTATCACCCAAACGAGAGGCGTATCTGATGCAGCATCTGTCTGCACTTTTTTTCCATTTAATGTAAATTCAATCATGGTTTGTGTCACCGTGAAGTTAATGTTTAATATGCTCTCGCCAAGGCGCTTCACTTGGTTTGAACGGTCTGTTTTGCCTTTTTTAATTAGTAATATTAAAATCTGTCAGCGTTAGCTTTCTCTTGCTTAGCTTGTTGTTCTGAATCCCCTCTGCCAAAGAAAGCCTCAAAAGGTTCCGGAATGGTTAGTGCGCGCTGAGTTGCTTTGCGCTGATCAATGCGCTTAAACCATGCTTTAAGGTTTTCTAGACCCGAAACATCTACTTTTGCCCAATGATAGGCCCTGGCCCAAGGGTAGGTTGCCATGTCAGCAATAGTGAACTCGTCGTTCACCAAATAACTTCGACCTTCAAGCCTTGTATTTAGCACTTCTAAAAGGCGCCGACTTTCTGATACGTACCTGTCAATGGCATAGGAGTTGTGCTCACCCTGTTTGGGCGCAATCCGCTGAAAGAACATGGCTTGTCCCATCATTGGGCCAATCCCTCCCATTTGAAACATTAGCCACTGCAGAACTTCTGATTCCTTATCGTTGTTTTGCGGAATGAACTTTTTATACTTTTTCGCTAGATACCAAAGTATGGCGCCGGACTCGAAAACCACGAAGTTGTTGTTAGATTTATCGATGATAGTTGGGATGCGGCCATTGGGATTGATGGCTATATATTCAGGCGACTTTTGCTGCCGAGTGGCGAAGTCAATGTGAGTTAAGTCGTAATCTACACCTGCCTCTTCTAAAAAGATAACGGGCTTCCATCCATTCATTGTGCTTGCGGTGTATAAATGAATATCTTTCATGGCTTACACTCCAAAGAGGCCTACAGTGAACCTTTTACATTAATATTAGACTAATTAGCTAAGGGTGAACTTAAAGGTAAACTTGCTTATGTGGTCTATTTTAGTTACCTTGTTCAAACAAACAATCAGTATACTTTTAGTAACTAGGTGGCTTTTTTAGGGAGTTTAATGGAAAGTGTAATAAAAACAGACGCTAAGGGTAGAAAAACCGTTTTAAATACTTGTACAGAGCCCTGCGCGATTGAGCGCGGCATGCGTTTGATAGGTGGTAAATGGACAGGCTCTATTATTTATCATTTAAAAGATGAGCCAGTTAGGTTTAACGACTTATGTAGAATGCTAGGTGGCGCCAGCCGCAAGATGGTAGATCAGCGTTTAAAAGAGCTTGAAAACAACGGTATGGTTTTACGCAACGTTATTGACTCTCGCCCTATAGCCGTTGCTTATAGCCTAACGGATTTTGGCCGTTCTGCCTTAGATATACTCGAACAGCTAAGAGTCTGGTCTGAAAATCATACAAACGATTAATACCCGAAATATACCGGTAGAACGATGAAGGCAGTGTATGCAATTGTTCACTGCCTTGGAAATATTCTCACTCTTTGTTGTATTACCTTGATGTAGAAACACTATTGCCTGTGGCAACATGCCGCGATTGCGAACATTTTTACTTTTGCTGAGAGGGTAACCATATGAGCGAACTGATAGTAAAAATTCACATCTAGATTGATACTAGCGGCAATTTAAGTACTTTCTCAATTAGAGCACTCGCTTTCTCTTGGAAAACTATAAAGTGTGTGGTGGCTTCATGTGCATCAAGCGTTGCTTGAGATTGCCATTTTTCCGTAATAACAAATACGCCTTCTTCGCTTGAATGTAGGTCATACATTATAGCCCCTTTTTCTTTGCGGCTTGCCTCGACCAAAGGGGTTAGTAGTTTTAGTAGCGCTTCTTGTTGGTTAGGCTGAGAAAAGATAATAACTGAAAATTCGATCACAACTGACTCCTTAAGATAAAGCGCTTAACATAAATAAATTAGAAAGCTTGTGTTAGCGTTTAACGCTAATTTGTCCATTTTTTCAGGTAAGGGGGCTTGCCGTCCATTCAACGTATCTAGCCGTGTTCATCATAAGTCTACTGAAGATTATCTAAGCCATTTTCTTAGTCAATTTTTTTAGCTAAGAAAAAATACTAATCTATACTTATATACTAAAGTATAAATAAATCTGGTGCTTAATTATAAGTGCCACTTTGATTGAGGCGAAGGAATGCAATTATTTAGCGGGGCTACGCCCTATGTTTGAAAGAACCTTTTACGCTTGCCCAGTAGGGCTTGCGCATGTCAGTGTGGATGGCAGCTTCATCCGTGTGAATAAACGACTGTGTGACTTCTTAGGGTATTCAGATGAACAGCTCACTAAGCTTACTTTTCAAGAATTAACTGTACCAGGCTATCTTAACGAGGACCTTGGTTATCTCGAAAGCCTTCTAAAAGGGGATATTGAAAACTACTCATTAGAAAAACGCTACCTAAGGCGTGACGGTGAGCAGGTATGGGCGCAATTAACCGTTTCTTTAGTCAAAGATGGGCATGGCAATCCGGACTACTTTATTTCGGTGGTCGAAGATATTGACGAGAAAAAGCGTATTCAGTCTGAGCTTTTTCAAGTCGACGCATTATTCAGTAAAATCGTACGAGCATTTTCGGATAGAACTTTTATTTGGGTGGCAACGCCCGATTTAACTAAGCTAAAGTACGTTAATGACGGGTATGAGAAGATTTTCGGTCGTAACGAATATGAGCTTTATTGTAATCCAGTTGGCTTTGTTGATCACGTTCACGACGATGATAAAGCCCGTGTTCTAAAGCTTTTTTCTCAACGTCCTCTGCAGAATTGGGATATTCAATATCGAATCTATGATGCAAAAGGAGAGGTGAAGTATCTTCATGATCGTGGAAGTTTGATTTATGACAACTCCGAGAAGCAGTCGCTTATTTTAGGAACCGCCGACGATGTAACGCGAGAGAAAAACCAACAGCAAGCGTTAATGAGTGCAGTCACAAAGCTAGAGCATCTTTCAAAAACTGATGCGCTCACTGGGCTTGCCAATAGAAGAGAGATCTTTAGTCAGTTAAATGACGAGATTTCTCGCATGGGGCGAGTCGAAACAGTGTCTACCCTTGTTTATGTCGACCTAGATAAGTTTAAAGAAATTAATGATAAATATGGGCACAAGATAGGCGATAAAGCGTTAGTTGAGTTCTCTAATAAAATGGGCTCACTTTTGCGAGATAGCGACCGGTTTGGCCGTATCGGTGGCGATGAGTTTGTCATTTTGCTCTACGGTACAGATGAGAAAGAAACAGCCGTATTTTTTGACAGGATAAAAAACAGTAAATTTGAGATTGATGTTGATGGTAATGAGGTCGTACCTATCACCTTTAGCGTTGGGTGGGTGCAGTGGAACGAGGGTATCAATACTGTTCAGGAATGGTTAGACCGAGCAGATGAGGTAATGTACGAAAAAAAGCAAAGTGGGCAAGTTGTAGAAGCGATGAATAGCGAACTAAATAAAGCGATGTAGCGAAATTGCTCATGTTGAAGCTTCTGCTACATCGCTAAACGTATTTTACTGCTGTCGCTGGGCAAACCAGATAGCTATAGCTTGCCTTTCTTCCTCAGTCATTTTTGTTTTGTTCAAAAACGGCATGTCTTTGGTCACTGTGGTTCTTCGAACCACTTGTGGCGCAAACCTCTCAATATCTTCCCATGAATCTAAGACTACGCCTAAAGGCGCCACTTTGAAAACCTCGTCGGTGGGTGTGCGCGAGTGGCAGCTTACACAGTGAGCGGTAATCAAACTCGCGACGGTTTCGTTACTAACCACTGACGATGTTGCGTTGGCTAACCCGCCTGTAGGCACGCTTAAATCAGATTGATTCGCTGACTTTGCGCTCATGGTTGAAGGAGGTTGCGCGTCATTGTGACTCAACGGTTGAATTGGATATGCTTGTGGCCAAGATACCCACAGTGCTATAGCAAGCATGGCAACAGCGCCAGAGACTAAAATACTTGGTTTAGTGGTACCCACATGACGCAGGTTAAAGAAATGACGTATCCACGCTGCAGCGGCCATTATGGCAATGAGTACCAGCCAATTTTGAGGATGCTGATATGTCATTGGGTAGTGATTTGAAATCATAATAAACAGCAGGGGGAGCGTGAAGTAGTTATTGTGCACCGAGCGAAGCTTGGCACTTGCGCCCCACGCAGGGTCTATATCTTTCTTGTCAGCTACCGCAGCAACCATTTTGCGCTGATTAGGCATAATATTGAAAAACACGTTACCTGCCATGATAGTCCCAATAAGGGCTCCCACGTGAATATAGGCACCACGACCGCTAAACCACTGGGTAGACAGATAGCTAACCACACACACTAGAGCAACCAACCCAATACCAAATGCAAGAGGGTATTTGGCCAAAGGACTACGACATCCAAATTCGTATATGGCAAGCCCACCAAAGATTAAGCCAAGTCCTAACGATATTGCCGTGGCTGGCGGCATGGCGTTGACAGATGGATCAATAAGGTAAGCGCTGGCACCGAAGTAATAAACAATGATCAAAAGGGCGAAACCTGATAACCAAGTCGTATAGGCTTCCCATTTGAACCAGTGTAATGTTTCGGGCATTTTCTCTGGTCCGTAGGCGTATTTGGCGACCTCGTAGAAGCCACCGCCATGAATGGCCCATAAATCCCCTTTAATGCCTTTGTCTTGTTTCCACTTAGGTGGCGTTCGTAAGTTGTTGTCTAACCATATAAAGTAAAAAGACGCACCAATCCAAGCTACACCGGCCACAACGTGAAACCAACGTACAAATAAACTTATCCAATCTAGCCACGGCATTATTATTCTCCTTATTTAGGGCCGGGTGACCCTATAGTAGCTTGTTACTCATTATCATCTTTGGTGTAGCGGCAGGTACCGCTTATCCACGTTTGCTCGATAGCGCGGTCATCACCTAAAATACTTAGCGCGAAAAACACATCATCGAACTGTGCATCGTCTTTAATTCGCAAACGTGTTAATTCATCGAACCTTGGCTCTATAACAATAAAATCAGCGGTAGAGCCTGGGTTTAAGTTACCAATTTCATGGTCAAGCGCATGGGCCACTGCTGCGCCTTGGGTCATAAGATAAAACCCTTCCAGCGGGCTAATGGGCTCGTTGCGCAACTGACTGACCTTGTATGCATCGCCATAGGTCTTGAACATGTTGAACGTGGTACCTGCGCCCACATCGGTAGCCAAAGCAACATGTACTTTATTAGCACGCGCTGCGGTCATATCAAAAAGCCCGCTGCCTAAAAACAAGTTAGACGTAGGGCAAAATGCTACCGTAGCACCGCTGTCGCCAAGGCGCGCCCATTCGTTAGGCGTTAGGTGAATACCATGGCCAAACACTGCACGCTCGCGCACCAAGTTGTAGCTGTCGTAAACATCTAGATAGCCGCCAGCGTTAGGGAATAAGCTTTTCACCCATGCAATCTCGTCTAAATTTTCAGACAGGTGGGTTTGAATGAATACGTCGGGATACTGCTGAGCAAGTTCGCCTAGTGCGGCAAGCTGAGCCTCTGTGCTGGTAGGGGCAAAACGAGGCGTTAGCGCATAGCGGTTACGCCCCTTGTTGTGCCAAGCTTCAATTAATGCTGCACTATCAGTTTGTGCTGTGGCAGAGCAATCGTTCAGCGCGCTTGGGCAGTTTCTGTCCATACACACTTTACCTGCCACTATCGCCATATCAATTTCACTGGCTGCGCAAAATAGTGCTTGGCTACTACTTTTATGAACGGTAGTAAAAACAAACCCAGTGGTGGTGCCGTTTTTTAGTAGCTGGTTTAAAAATACTTTAGCGATGGTTTCGGCGTGTTCGCTATCGGCAAACTGCATTTCAGTGGGGAACGTGTAGTTTTCAAGCCAGCTCAACAGCTGCTCGCCGTAGTGGGCAATACTTTGGGTTTGCGGGAAATGCAGGTGGCTGTCTATTAAGCCAGGTAAAATCCACTTGCCCGATAAATCAGTGACAGTGGCCGCAGGGTAACGTTCAGTAATGTCGCTGAACGGGCCAATGTCTTTTATTTCTTTGTTATCTACTAGCAAACCACCGTCTCTAAAAATGGCAATGTCATTATCAAATTGTGTGGTTTGTTTAGGAAAGTGCGCAATGCTTGCACGAAAAAGCTGCATGTTTATTAGCTGCCCCTGTAGCTGCTGAACCCGAATGGAGAAATAAGAAGTGGTACGTGATAGTGACCACCATCCTCAACAAGTTCAAATGTAATATCAATATGTGGATAGAAACTGCTGCCATGAGTTTGTGTTAAATACTCCTTGCAGTGAAAACGCAAGGTATACACCCCTGCGGCAAATCCATCATCAACGCCCCAATTTTTAAAGCGGCCGTCACTGTCTGTTTCACCCGAGAGAGTGCTGCCGTCTGGTAATGTAAGGGTAAGTTCAATGCCTTGAGCTGGCTTACCCAATGTGGTGTCGAGTACGTGGCTTGAAAGCGTATTCATACTTTAGTCCTTAAAATTTTTTAAATTCGTATTACTGTTCTATATGGCACTAGCGCCTAGACTGACGATTAGGACTTCGCACTAATTAAGCGCTTTATTAATACGTAGCAGGGTTATCTTTATTTGCTGTGCGGCGGCATTAGATATTTCTTGCTTCTTGGTATTCGGCAGCCTCTTCTGTAAAGCTTCCAGCATGGTTTGCGCAGAAAGCCCTGTAGCGCAGATAATAAAAATAAACCCATGCTTATCTAAATAGGCGTGATTAGCTTCTTTTAGTTGATGCAAAACGGCCTCAGAAGCACTAGCCGTGCCTGATTGTTCACCGGCAGCAATCGCTTTAGTGTTGGCAAACTTTTTACGTAGTGAGTCTACGTCGCCAATCATAGGGTGCGCGGTAAAGGCTTCTAGGTAGTCATCATTGCCACATTTTGCCCAAGCGTCTTTTGCTTGGCTAACAAGCGTATCTAAATCGCTATAAGGGCGAGCTTTTACCATTTGGTAGACCCATGCTTTCGCCGCGCAGCATTGCTCAAACCAAGAAAATGCGTCTTCAGCGCTGAGTGTATTTAATTCAGTAAGTGTCACTGCTGGTATCCTTTTCTATTTGCTGCACTTTTACAGCACTTTAGCAGGGGGCTTTGTATGTTCACCCGTACATGCATCAGTATTTGTATCAGCGTCGTTTTCTGAAGCCGCTGCTGCGTGGTTAGCATGAAGGCGTTCAATGATTTGCGCTGATATAGAAACCGCAACTTCAATAGGGCGCTTTCCAGGAATATCTCGATTGCCAATAGGCGTGAACAGTCTCTCTATCGCATGGTCGTCAAACCCGCGCTGGGTAAGCTTGGTAATAAAACGCTTTGCTTTAGTGTCTGAACCTATTAACCCAACAAAAGGCAGGGAAGGCTGCTTTAATGCTTGCTCGGTAATACGGTAGTCCAATTGATGGTCGTGGGTGAGTATAATTAACCAGCTGCCCTCATCGAGGTGTCTTACCTCGCTTTCAGGCGCCTCTTCCACCACCTTTTGTACATTGGCAGGTAGCGACGATGGGAATACGTCTTCTCGATTGTCTATCCACGAAATTCTTACCGGCATTTGAGCCAAAATTGGCACCAGCGCTTTTGCAATATGGCCTGCGCCAAAAATCGCAATATGCTGCTGATGAATATTACACACATCAAACAATACCTTTACCGCTCCGCCGCAGCACTGTCCTAAAGAACTGCTCAATGGGTAGCTGTGTAGCTCAGTGCACACTTCGCCTTTAGCAAGGTATGCTCGGGCGCGTGCGATAGCATCAAATTCAAGGTGTCCGCCACCAATGGTATCAATACTGTGTGAAGCGGTGACCACCATTTTACTGCCCGGCTCACGGGGAGTGGAACCCGCAGTACCTACAACGGTAACTAAAACATAGCCCTCATTACGCTCCTGGCATTCGGCTATCGCCTCGTGCCAATGCGTAGCGCGAAATGATGGGGCTGCGCGAAATGATGGCGTTGCTGCGCGAGTCATACAGCAGCACCTTTGTTATCGGTTTGTTGATCTGCTTGCTGAGCTGCTTGTTGGATGGCGGCGACAGCATTTAACACGCGCTCTGGTGTGGCTGGCGTATCTAACTGCGGGTCTACAGTGTAGCCAGATAGGCTAGATATCGCGTCTTTTAAAGCACACCATACTGAAATTGCTAGCATAAATGGTGGCTCACCCACGGCTTTTGAATGGTAAATGCTGTCTTCAGCGTTTTCTCTACCGAAAAGCTTAACGTTAAACTCCTTGGGCGTATCGCCAATGGCAGGAATTTTATAGGTTGCCATGTTTTCACTTATCAGCTTGCCAGCTTCATTCCATTTTAGGTCTTCCGTAGTAAGCCAGCCCATACCTTGGATAAAGGCACCTTCAATTTGGCCAATATCAATTGCAGGGTTAAGGCTATTGCCCACATCGTGAATAACGTTAACTTTATCTACCGTGTATTCGCCGGTCAGCGTATCTACCGAGACTTCGCTCATTGAAACGCCGTAAGCAAAGTAGAAAAACGGGCGGCCTTCACCTGTATCACGGTTGTACTGTAATTTAGGCGTTTTATAAAAACCGCTTGAAGACAGCGACACACGGTCAAAATAGGCTTGTTGAACCAGCTCTGTAAAAGCAATGCTGTCTTCGTCTAGTACAACATGTTGATTGATAAACTTCACATCACCAGCGCGGCCCTCTAGACCTAAGCTTTTAGCATAGCATTCAGCCAAGCGGGTTTTTAAAGTAATACAGGCGTTTTGTACGGCTTTTCCGTTCATGTCAGTACCACTTGATGCCGCTGTCGGCGAGGTGTTCGGCACTTTATCCGTACGCGTAGCGGTGACTTCAATCATATCCAAATCTAGACCAAACTCATTGGCTGCGATCTGGCCTATTTTAGTGTGCAGGCCTTGGCCCATCTCAGTGCCACCGTGGTTTACCTGAATACTACCATCGGTATAAATGTGGACTAGAGCGCCAGCTTGATTTAAGTGCTTTGCGGTAAATGAAATACCAAATTTAACCGGCGTTAGCGCTAGACCTTTCTTAATAACTGGGCTTTCGCGGTTAAACGCTGCAATGGCGTCCCGGCGCTGCCAATACTGTGCGCTTTCTTCTAACTCGGCAATCATATCAGGTAAAAGGTTGTGCTCTACCTTCATGCCATATGGAGTAAAACTACCGGTTGTCGGGCCGTATAAGTTGCGCTTCCTCACCGATAGCGGGTCGCTGCCGATAGTCCGTGCAATTTTGTCAATCATGGCTTCGGCCATGATCATGCCTTGCGGGCCGCCAAATCCTCGATAAGCAGTGTGCGATACCATATTGGTTTGCAGTCTGTGACCAACAATATCGCTATCGCCTAGGAAGTAGCCGTTATCAGCGTGGAACATGGCCCTATCTACAATAGCGTCTGACAAGTCAGGGGAGTGCCCACAAATGCCATTAATGGTCATGCGAGTCGCTTCAATTTTACCTGTTTCGTCAAAGGCCACATTAAATTCATTCTCAAACGGGTGGCGTTTACCCGTAACGTGCATATCGGTGAAGCGCGGCAAACGAAGCTTAACGGCGCACTGATTGCGTGAAGCGAGCAGGGCAGCGATACAAGCCCATTGTGCGGCTTGGGTTTCTTTACCGCCAAAACCGCCGCCCATACGCCTCATGTCTACCATTACGCGGTGTAATTTAACATCTAGTACTTCTGCAACTAGCTTTTGCACTTCACTTGGATGCTGACTAGAGGTGTAGATTTTCATGCGATCTTCTTCATCGGGGATCGCAAGGCTCACTTGGCCTTCTAGGTACATGTGCTCCTGACCGCCAATGCTTAGCGAACCATGTGCCTGGTACTTAGCTTTTTCAATAGTGCTGTCGACGCGGGCAGCATGTTGGCCAAATTTATGTAAAGGGCGAACGAATGTTTGCTGCTGGTGGGCGGCTTCAGCATCAAGTACAGGTGTATCTGCGTCTACTTCTATTTTGCCCTTTAGCGCAGCTTGTCGGGCAAGATTTACTGAAGTGGCAAGTACCGCAAACACCGGTTGACCGAAGAACTTGATTTCGCCGTTCGCAAGTAGTGGGTCGCCTTCAAACACAGGGCCAATATCTTTGTGGCCAGGTACATCATCAATGGTGATGACATCAACAACGCCTTCGCTTTGGCGCACGGCGTCAAGATCAACAGAGCTGATAGTACCTTTGGCGCACTGGCTTACACCGACTGCCGCATAAAGCGTACCCTGAGGTTCAACGACGTCATCAACGTAGTTGGCGCTACCTTGTACCTGACGTGTCGCACTTTCGTGCTTTTTGGAAACGTGAACAACACCTTGTTCGCCGTTTGTTTCTAAAGGATTTGGGGCATCAATTAATTTACGCATGCTGCACCACCCGAGTTTCAATATGGTTAACTGTTTGGTTTTCTAACCAGAAGCGGTGCCACAAGTTAGCTAACACGGTTTTGCGATATTGTGCTGTTGCGCGAACGTCATCAATAGGCGCAAATGCATCAAATAAGATTTGCTTGCCTAAGGTTAAGCATTCTTTGCTAGCGAACTGTTTACCTTTCAGAGCATTTTCCAAAGCTTCACAGGTTGATGGCACGGCAGCCACACCACCAAAGCCACTAGTAATTGCCTCGACCTTGCCATTTTCTAAGGTAACGTTAAACACTGCACATACCGCCGATATATCATCTTCAAAACGTTTTGATATTTTATATGCGGCCAGTGCTTGATTAGGCTGTTTAAGCGGTATTTCTATGGCGCTTATCCATTCATCATTAGCGAGTGTCGTTTCGCGATAACCCGTGAAGAAAGTGCTAATTGGGATAGTGCGAACACACTCTCCATTATCCAAATGCAACATAGCATTCAGCGCAAGTAGTAAGGGAGGCATATCACCAATAGGGGATGCGTTGGCGACATTCCCACCAATTGTGGCCTGGTTGCGAATAGGCAAAGATGCAAAGCGCGTTACCAGTTCAGCTACTTGTGGAAATGCGTTTAGTAAAAGCGGTGCTGCATCATTGAGCGGTACAGCTGCACCAATAATAAGAGAATGCTCGTTTTTGGTGCATTGTTTCAGTGCATCGATATGCGTAACGCTGATTAGCGTTTCTACGTTCTTTAACTGTTGGGTGAACTGCAAACTTAGATCAGTGCTGCCTGCCACTATCTGTGCGTTAGGGTTCGCCTTAATAAGCGCTTTTAATTCTTCGCGCGAGGTTGGCGTATGTATATTGCCGGTACCAGAAGGCTTTTCACCTGACAAAGAAAGCAATGTCGCCAGGGTCTGATCTTGGCGCTTGGAAAACTTATCATCAGGTGCTTGCTCGCATACTGCAAGCGTGGCATCGATTATAGGGCGGTATCCAGTACAGCGGCACAGGTTGCCAGATAAAGCATTCAACACATGGTCGCGATTAGGCTTTGAATTGCTATGGTATAAAGCGAACATCGACATGATGAACCCTGGTGTACAAAAACCGCATTGTGAACCATGGTGGTCGACTAGCGCCTGTTGCACGGGATGTAAGTGTTTACCATCGCTTAAATGTTCTACGAACAATAGCTGCTTACCGTGAACTGCGCTCATTAGCGTGATACAGCTATTTACGGTTCGGTAGTTAAGTTTTGTGGCGCTATCAGATGATGCGGGTTCCACGAGTACAACCGTGCAAGCGCCACAGTCGCCTGCCGCACAGCCTTCTTTAGTGCCTGTTTTCTTGCGATGTTCCCGGATAAACTGTAGAAGGGTGAGGTCGGCTCGCGCTTCATTTAACTCAACAACATCGTTATTTATTAGAAAGCGAATCATACTCACACCTTCTTGTTATATTCATTCTTGTATTCATTAATATAGCTGTATTTTTCTAATAAAAGTAGACCATTTGGTCAATTTATTGCTTATAAAAAATGGCCGCGTTATAGAAGGCCATGATTTTGTGCAGATTTATTGGAAAGTTATGTAACGCCTTTCCAAGTTTTCTTTAACAAGCAATGCATCATTTTGTAAAAAGAATGAGGCAAGATTCGTGCTAGGTTTTAAGTTAAATGCACAATAAATACTTTCTGAATGGCTCATTTCATTAGTGAGGGGCGCAGATGGTGGGTAACTCTGAACTTTAAGAGCATAGCAACACCTTGGCAATAAATGCTAACCTATCGAAAAGGCATGCAGCATTTATCCTGCCTGTACGCTTGCAAAGTAGATTGCAAAGGAATTTAGATAATAATGATGAAGGTAAAAAGTGCTGACGCTGGTGTTGGCGCTATGAATAGAAGAAAAATACTCCAAGCCGCAGAAAAGTGTTTTGCGCAGTTTGGTTTTAAAGGTACGGCGGTACAGAAGATTGCTGATGAAGCAGGGCTTCCAAAAACCAACGTTTTGTATTATTTCAAAACGAAACAAGAACTTTACGTAGCAGTATTAGAAGAGACGCTTTCATTATGGAATTCGCGTTTTGATAAAGCAACAGTAGAAGATGATCCCGCCGAAGTGCTTGCCAATTACATAGCAGAAAAAATGGAAGTGTCACGCACTCATCCGATGGCTTCAAAGATTTTTGCCATGGAAATTATTAACGGGGCGCAGAACTTAAGCGGATACTTCGATGAAGAGCATGCACTATGGATGAAAGGGCGTCTTGAAGTTATTGATGAGTGGATAAAAGCAGGCAAACTCCCTCACGTTGAAGGCGAATACTTGCTTTATACCATTTGGGCCAGCACCCAACACTATGCTGATTTTTCAGCGCAAATTACCCGACTGCGGGGTAAAAAAATGACAAAAGCGGATTTCGAAGATGCAACCAAGCAAGTAGTTAAGCTTGTACTTGGCGGCTGTGGTTTAGCTGTTCCAGAAAGTTTCGAGGTGTAGTATGAGTGAGTCTGTGTATCCTCGCGATCTCATTGGCTATGGCCAACACGTACTTCACGCGAACTGGCCTGGTGATGCAAAAATAGCCGTTCAATTTGTATTGAATTACGAAGAAGGTGGCGAGAACTGTGTACTTCATGGTGATGAAGCATCTGAAATATTCTTATCTGAAATTATCGGCGCGCAGGCTTACAAAGATCGCCACCTAAGTATGGAGTCAATTTACGAATATGGCAGTCGCGCGGGCTTTTGGCGTTTACATCGCTTACTCAATAAATACGACATCCCCGTGACTGTATTTGGCGTTACTATGGCCATGCAGCGGCATCCTGACGCTGTTAAAGCCATGATGGAGTCTGGTTGGGAAATAGCCAGCCACGCCATGCGCTGGGTGCACTATCAAGATATGAGTGAAGATGATGAGCGCAAACAAATCGATGAGGCGATTATTCTGCATGAGCAGTTAACGGGTAAGAAACCCGTTGGTTGGTACACAGGCAGAACCAGTCCTAACACACTTAAACTAATAGCAGAGCGCGACGACATTCTATATTGCGCAGACTCTTACGCTGACGATTTACCCTATTACGACTGTCACTACAGCAAACCGTTATTGATGGTGCCGTACACGTTGGATACCAATGATATGCGCTTTGCCACGCCTCAAGGTTTTAACAGTGGAGAACAGTTTTTCACCTACTTAAAAGATGCGTTTGATGTGTTGTATGAAGAAGGAGAAGAAGCGCCAAAAATGCTTTCTATCGGTCTTCATAATCGCATTATAGGCCGACCTGCAAGGCTTGCAGCGCTTAAGCGTTTTATCGAGTACGTAAAATCTCATGACAAAGTGTGGTTAGCCACGAGAGAGCAAATTGCGCGTCACTGGTTAGCCACTCATCCTAAAGACGGTAGTGACAAGGCGCGCACATAGCGTTTACAGTACGCCATCGTAATTTACATAAAGCAAGGTGGAAGATAGGAGCGCCATGTAGGTTGCTTTTACTTTCACTTAGATAAAGGATAACACCATGAAATCAAAACTAGCCATCATTGCTTTAGGTGCGTTAGCGCTGACAGCATGCTCAAAACTAACTAAAGAAAACTACGATAAGCTAGAGATGGGTATGACTCAGAGCGAAGTTGAAGCAATCATTGGTTCAGCCGACAACTGCGGTAAAACAATGGGCGCTATGGCGTGTACATGGGGCGCTGAAGACAGTAAGCATGTGAAAATCGTATTTATGGGTGATAAAGCAGTTACCTTTACATACGATGGATTAAAGTAAACAAATAGCTTGTTCATATTGCTGAATAAAACAAAAAGGTGGCATCTAAGCCACCTTTTTTGTATCTAACACAAGGCTTTGCGCGCAATATTACTTACACGCACCGATAGGTTATTTTAAATCTAGTAAGTATCTAAGTAAGAAAACGGTAGCTAAGGCATAAGTAAGTGGGGTCACTTCCTTAAATTTACCGGTACCCACCTTAATACCCACATAGGTAATAAAGCCAAGGGCGATGCCTTCGCTGATACTAAATGTCAGTGGCATAGCAATAAGTGCAACCGACGCGGTTGCTAAAGCCCCTAAGTCGTCAAAATCAACTTGTCGAATCGATTCCATCATTAAAATACCCACCATTAATAACGCTGGCGTAGTAGCCATAAGCGGGATCACTTTCATTAACGGCGTAAGGAAAAGGGATAACAGGAAGCAAACGGACACTACCACTGCGGTAAGTCCCGTTCTTCCTCCGGCCGACACGCCAGTGGCAGATTCAACATAGCTGGTAACCGGTGAGGTACCCACAAAAGCACCTGCTACACTCGCTGATGCATCCGCCGTCATGGCTGGACCAATTTTCGGTAGTTTGCCTTCTGAGTTCAGCAAATTGGCTTTACGCGATACGCCTATTAATGTGCCTATAGTGTCGAACATGTTCACGAACATAAGCGCGAAAATAAGGTCCCACGTTTCTGCGAGGTGGTCGATAGGGTACCAAAAGTCCATTGCCATAAATGTATTTGAAATAGACTCTGGCATGCCAACAACTGCAGAAGGAGTAGCGGTTAATGTTCCGTTTTCGGTAGGGATAAAAGCACCGATTAAAGTAAGGGTAACGATAGAGATTAATATAGCGCCGGTAACGCGCTTAACCATAAGAACGATAGTAAAGATAATGCCAACAAGCGCAAGCATGACTGCCGGCTCAGAAAGGTCACCAAGCTGAACAAAGGTTGCAGGGTTATCAACAATAAGGCCCGCATTTTTAAGACCGATAAAGGCAATGAACAAACCTATACCACACTGAACCCCTATCTTGAGTGAAGGAGGAATAGACTCTGCTATTTTGGTTCGTACGCCGGTAAGAGAGAGTATTAAGAAAAGGATACCGTTCCAAAATACAATGCCTAGAGCAGCTTCCCACGGAACTTCGCGACCAAGACAAATAGTGAAAGCGAAAAACGCATTCAAGCCCATACCTGGCGCCAAGGCAATAGGGTAGTTGGTCATCAACGCCATCATTAATGTGCCAATGCAGGCCGCGACTGCTGTCACTGTAATTAGACCTTCTACCGGCATGCCGCTAAGACCCAAAATACCTGGGTTCACCACAAGGATATAAGACATAGCCGCGAAGGTAGTCAGACCGGCAATGATCTCAGTTTTTACCGTTGTACCGTGCTCCTGCAGCTTAAATAGCCGTTCAATAACGTTGTTGGACATCAAGAGTTCTCTGTTTGTGTTTTATTAAGTATTTTGTGCGTTTGAAAGCAATAAACTGACCAATTAGTCAACTTGTTGGTGTGTTTTGTGCTAACGTTAATTTCAGTACAATGATCAACGTACAATCATTGCGTGACTCGAGGTCACTAGCTAGGCAGCACAAAGCCAGCCAAACGGTTAGTAAACAACATAGATGATGTTATAAAAACCGCAAACAAAAACCTAAATGAGCAATAGAACTCGTTTACAGATAGCATTAAAGATAAACTATTACGCACCAATTAAATGCTATTGCATTGTTATGGTGCAAATAAGTGAGGGGCCATGTCGCTGTCATCAATAATTAAAAACATACCAAAGGCCGAACTGCATCTGCATATAGAAGGTAGCTTAACGCCTGAACTAATGTGGCGCCTAGCTGAAAAGCACAGTGTATCACTTCCTTACGCAAGCGTGGAAGAGATTGAAGCCGCTTATAATTTCAAAGATTTGCAAAGCTTTCTTGACCTCTATTACGCAGGGGCAGGGGTATTAAGAGATGAAGAAGATTTCTTTACGTTGATGTGGGAATACTTATCTCGGTGCGCTGAAGAAAATATCGTTCATAGTGAAATTATGTTTGACCCTCAAACTCACACTGAGCGGGAAATCGGTTTTGATGTGTTCATGCCCGGATTTTTGCGCGCAATGCAAAAGGCTGAAGAAGAATTTGGTATAAGTAGCTATCTGATAATGTCTTTCTTAAGACATTTGCCCGAAAGTGAAGCTTTCGAAACACTAGAAGCGGCAAAACCTTATTACGAGCATATTAAAGCAGTGGGTCTTGATAGTTCAGAGTTGGGACACCCACCGTCTAAGTTCGAGCGAGTTTTCAAAAAAGCGAAGTCCCTTGGTTTTAAGATTGTCGCCCATGCAGGGGAGGAAGGGCCGGCGTCTTACATTTGGGAGGCAATTGAACTGCTTGACGTGGACCGAATTGATCACGGTGTACGCTGTCAGGAAGATAAGGCTCTCATGGCGTTTTTAAAAGAAAAACAAATCCCCCTTACCGTATGTCCCCTAAGCAATTTAAAGCTGTGCGTGATTGACGATATGAAAGAGCATAATATCGTACAGCTGCTAGATGCAGGCTTGTTAGTGACGGTTAATTCTGACGACCCCACTTATTTTGGTGGTTTCTTAAACGAAAACTTTGAAGCGCTTCATAAATCGCTAAATATAGATGAGAAGACTATTCGCATGCTGGCTGCTAACAGTTTTAGGGCAAGTTTCTTACCACAAGAAAAGAAAAGCGAAATCATTAAGCAAGTAACAGAGGCGATGTAAGCGACCAGCAAAGCAATAGCGCGAGCTTATCAAGGTAAATCTCAGTAAGCTCGCTTCGCCTTAAGATTGCATAACAACAA
Organism: Alteromonas sp. S005; assembly: GCF_036864475.1. Classification (NCBI taxonomy): domain Bacteria; kingdom Pseudomonadati; phylum Pseudomonadota; class Gammaproteobacteria; order Alteromonadales; family Alteromonadaceae; genus Alteromonas; species Alteromonas sp. S005. The sequence continues at coordinate 137,271 of NZ_JAZETN010000006.1, forward strand.
GCGTTTGCTCGACTAAGCTGTTTAGTTCTTCTATGTCTTGCGCTATCTCTGTTAAGTTGCCTTGCTTGGCTTTATTTTCAATAGATGAGGCTTTTTCACGAACAGCATCAGCCCCTACATCCCCTGATACGCCTTTCATTGCATGACTTGTGAACTTAACTGCATCGACGTTTAACTCAGTTGCGGCTTTTTGTAAGGCTTCTTGCTTCTGTGTTATCTGCACTAAAAACATTTCAACAATGCGATTCAACAACCCTTCATTGCCGCCGAGTCTGCTCAAAGCTGCTTCTTTATTCCAAAGCTTTTCTTTTAAAAGCCCACTATGGGTATCTAACGTATGCATACTTATCACCAAGCAGTTAAAACAGGGTTTGATAGAGCATTAATTGTGCGTTACAAAAAGCCTGATAGTCAATGCATTATCGCTAAAATTCTGTTTCTATTCACAATATTAGACGAAAGATTAATGTAATTTTGCGTATGTCGGACGATACTACATAAGGAGTTTATAATAATGTAGTGCGGTAATTCTCATGGAAAATGAGACTCAAAAAGTAGTCATCATTGACGATGAACCAACAACACTTTTGCTACTGGAAAGTGCGGTAGAGTCTTTAGCAGAAGTTGTTACGGTTTCACAAAGTGTAGCAGCGTTCTCTATAATTCAGGCACAGCTGCCAGACTTAATCGTTTTGGATATTAGCATGCCTGAGCTTTCAGGCTTTGATGTTTGTAAGCAACTTAAAGCATGTCCAAGCACAGCTTCAATTCCCGTTATTTTTATCACCTCTCATAGCGACACTGAAAACGAACACAGCGCGCTGTCGCTCGGCGCGATAGACTTTGTCTCAAAGCCTATCAATATAGAAATGTGTCGGATGAGGGTGAAGAACCATCTCACGCTTCAATCTCAAAAAGCCTTGCTGAAGAAGGTTAATCAAGAACTTGAAGCTGAAAAAAACAACTTGCCATTACATTAAGGTCGATAGCTGACGGGGTCATTTCAATTGATGCGGCTGGAGATGTCACATTTATCAACCCTGTTGCACAAAGATTGACAGGCTACAATGCGCAAGATGCACTGGGTAAGCCCGTTGATGAGATCATGACTCTGCGAGATGTATCAAGTCATGAGCCGTTGTTAAACCCTGCTCTTTACGCGCTAGAGGTAAAGCGGCCGGTGGCGATGTCTTATAACGCGACCCTTGTTAGTAGGCACAAGCAACTATTTAGAGTTGAAGATACTGCATCACCGATTGTTGACGATGAAGGCAACATAACGGGCGCTGTTATGGTCTTTCAGGACGTGTCTGAAGCCGCAGAGATGGCAGTGAAAATGACCCATCTAACTAACCATGATCAGCTTACAGGCTTGCCAAACCGGGTGTTACTTCACGACAGGGTTGTTCAAGCAATCGCAAGAAGCTTTACGAGTAAGCAAAGTATTGCGCTACTGCTAATTGATATTGATAACTTTAAATATCTTAACGATAGCCTAGGACATCAGGTCGGAGATTTCGTCATATCGACGGTAGCGAAGCGTCTCGCAAATACACTTGGACAAAACGCTACACTCGCGCGAGTGGGCGGTGACGAGTTTGCTTGCCTTTTATCGGATATAGGCTCTGGATTCAGTGCAGATAGTATTGCCATGGCTTGCCTCCAGGCAGGGAGAGAAAGCATAGAAATAGACGGGAAGTCCCATCGCTTTAGTCTAAGTATCGGAATCAGCTTGTACCCGCAGGATGCAGTGAATGCAGAAGAGATGATGCGTCATGCTGATTCCGCAATGTATCGGTCCAAATCTAAAGGAAAAGATACTTTCAGCTTTTTCTCAAAAGACTTGCAGCATGCCATGCATCACAGAGTCGAAATGGAGATTAAGCTTAGACAGGCAATTGAAAATAACAGTTTGGCTATCTATCTTCAGCCAAAATACGACTTCAATAGCGATGAAGTAATCAGCGCTGAAAGTTTAGTTAGAATGTTCGATGAAAACGGTAATGTAATTGGGCCAGATAAATTTATTCCCCTCGCTGAAGAAACCGGTCTAATACATCAGCTAGGTAAGCAGGTGCTTCAGAAAAGCTGTGATTTCATCGCTCGCTGTAATGAACAAGGCAAGTACTTTAAGGTGGCAGTAAATGTGGCTGCCAAACAGCTAGCAAATCCAGGGTTTGCGGATGAAGTCGCAGAAATCATTCGAACTACGGGTATTGAAGCCAGTTCAATAGAGCTTGAGGTGACGGAGTCTGCGCTAATGCACGACTTTGAACAAACACGTGATATCCTAAACAAATTAACGTCGCTAGGTGTTACTCTAGCCCTTGATGATTTCGGCACCGGTTATTCAAGTTTATCGTATCTGCGTCAATTTCCGCTCAACGTGCTAAAAATAGACCGGTCTTTCGTTATTGATATGGATAAGGAGCAGCAAGCTCACGATATTGTCACTGCAATTGTACACTTAGCCCTAAGTTTGGAATTAACCATTGTTGCTGAGGGAATAGAGACACAATCACATTTCAACGAGCTAAAAGCACTAGGCTGCCATCAAGGTCAAGGCTATTTTATGTGTCGTCCCATAGCAATTAACGATTTTTTTGCACAATTTATAGGTGATGAAGAAGTCGCCTGATTTAAGGCGGCTATCTCATCCACTTAATCTCCTCTCGCTATAGGTGTTTTTTTTAATACCCACAGCGTGTTCAAAATTAGCGTTTTCAATATACATATACCTTGTAGATGTTAGACTATATACCAACGCTACACATATTAAAAAAGCCTTATATTACAATGCGACAACGCTTGTTTTGCTAGCAGTTCGCGCTAAAAAAAACAATGGACGGAAATAAAATTAAACCCTACTCACAGTGCAATGTACTTATTGTTGACGACGAGCCAATTAGTCGATTGCTTTTGGAATCGATACTCGAAGTCGAATTTCACTGTACGACGGTCGATTCTGGAAGCAACGCCATATCCTACTGTGCTGAAGCGCTACCTGATCTCGTTTTACTCGATATGAATATGCCGGATATCGGCGGTCTTGAGGTGTGTGCAACATTAAAAGCTTCTCCTGAAACCAAAGATATTCCGGTTATATTCGTAACGTCTACTATGGATATTGAAAGTGAAAACGCTTGCTGGGAAGTAGGTGCGTCTGATTTTGTAATGAAGCCAGTAAACGCGTCAACGCTAACTCACCGAGTAAAAACACACCTTCAAAATAAGCTGCGTACCGAGTTTCTTGAAATGATGACGTTTCATGACCAGCTTACCGGCCTCTACAATAGAATGTACCTGACCAAGGAAATTCCATTATTGATAAAGCAGGTGGCTAGAGATAAAGGAACGGTAGGGGCTATAATGCTAGACATTGATTACTTTAAACTCTTCAACGATACCTATGGGCATCTTGAAGGTGACTTGTGTCTTCAAAAAGTGGCGCAGATAGTCTCTGATACAGTTAAAAGGCCTAAAGATGCAGTGATACGCTTTGGCGGTGAAGAGTTCTTAGTCATTCTGCCTTACAACGACCGACATGGTACTAAGCTTGTGGCAAATCAATTAGTAGAGGCGGTGGATAAAGCGAGAATCCCCCACGCTAAAGGTATTGAAAACCGGGTTTCTATCAGCGCAGGCTTTGCGGTGTTGAAGGCAACAGAAGTCGCTCAAGACAACTTTACGTCCCTTATTGAAGATGCAGATGTGTCGCTGTTTGAAGCTAAGGAATCAGGGCGAAATCAAGCTAAAGGTTATAGCTTATAACGCGCCATATTCTATCCTATTGTTTAATGTCGCAGTTAACGATAGCGCGCTATTATCATACCTTATGACGTACTATTCTCGAAATTTGTGGTGGCTGCGGATAGTACCCCTTTGGTACACGTTTGAGGCTTAGGTAAAGAGCAATGGTTTATTTCGACGAGCTATCGGGTTTAAATGTGAAGCTGGAGGAGCGGTTAAAGTCGTCGCTTACCCAGTTGTTGCAGCGTGGTTGTGACACTCTTGGGATATTTCAAGCACTGCTTTTGCACCTTGAAGAGGACACCGTCAACATACTCGTTAAAGCCTCATCTGCGTATCCCCCCAGTTTTAAATCTATCCCTTCGTTTGCAAACTGCTCTACGGTAGATAATTGTTTTCCGGTAAGTAATGCTAAGTGTTCTTTGGCGTTTAAGCAGTGGTTTACAACTTATTTCAGCGCAGAAAAATATATCAGAGGTAAAGTCCATAAGCTTGACGGCGGATATGTCTGTTTAGTGTTCATCAATGCATGCCCTGACCAGTCAAGCAACTTGGATAAAGTGGCATTGCTCGATGAGTGGTTGTCCGTTACCTTAGACAAGTTTCACATTGAAAAAGCAGAATCAACGCAAAATACGCTGTATGAAAAGCTGCAAAATGTTGCGAGTGTTGGTACGTGGGAAGTCGACCTTACTACCAATGAGTTAACTTGGTCATCTCAAACTCGCCTAATACACGAGGTGGACGATAGTTACACGCCTACATTAGATACGGCAATTGCCTTCTACAAAGAAGGGTTCGATAGAAATGAGATAAGTCGCATCGTTTCTCACACTACTGAGACCGGTGAGCCATGGAGCGCAACACTTGAACTTACTACTGCAAAAGGTAATTCAGTGTGGATAGAAACCCACGGTATGGCCGAGATGAAGCATGGTCAGTGCATTCGCTTGTTCGGGACGTGTCAAAACGTGAATAAATCAGTTCAACTCAGGTTGGAATTGGATGAGCGACGCAAAGAGGCAGAAGCCGCATCGAAAGAGCGGGGAATGTTGCTTTCAAGAATTAGCCACGAGCTGAAAACCCCCTTAAATGGCATCACTGGCATGCTTCAAGCGATAAAGTTTGAAACGAAAGACAATGTAAGAATAAGGAAGGCTGACTTTGCGCTACACAGCGCAGATCGTTTGTTATCACTTATCAATGATGTGCTTGATTATACCTCAATTATTAACGGGGAATTTAGTCTAAAGCACAGCGATTTTTGCGTTCGCTCTTTGTGCGAAGACATTGTCGATGTGTTTAAAACTAAATGTGCCGAGAAAGGGGTAAGACTTTACGCTGTGCTGTCTTTCGACGAAAAGACCTATGTACATGGCGATGCAGCGAGAATAAGTCAGGTAATAACCAACTTACTGTCGAACGCCGTAAAATTCACCGCGAAAGGCTATATCTCTGTACAGGTGACGCTGAAGCATCAAGGCGACGTTCCTATTCTACTTGCCTCAGTCGAAGATACCGGTGTTGGCATGAGCGACGATATCTTGTCACGGATTTTCAGACCGTTTCAGAATGATACTAACAGTTCATCAGAAGAGCTAAACGGCAATGGATTAGGTCTTTCTATCGTCAACCAACTTATTGAGAAGATGGGAGGCGAGCTTGAAGTTCGCTCGAGTGTGGGTAAAGGAACCTGTTTTGACGTGGCTATACCCATTGAAATGGCGTCGGTAGATGAGACAGCCAATGGCGATGTAGAGCTTTCCTCTGAGCTATTGAGTGTGCCCTTGAACATCTTAGTTGTGGACGATAACGATATAAACCGCCTAGTCTTGGGGTCTATGCTTGAAAAGTTCAACTACGTACCTGATGAAGCTGAAAACGGAGAAGTCGCAGTACAAATGGCAAGGGCCAAAAAGTACGATATTATCTTTATGGACTGTGCTATGCCTGTATTAGATGGCGTAAGTGCAACGAAGATAATAATGCAAGAAAACCTAATGCCTAAAAACGGGCGCATTATCGCTGTTACCGCCAATACTACGGCAGAAGATAAAGCTAGCTGTAGCGAAGCGGGCATGCAGGACTTTCTTGCTAAGCCCGTTGTGCAAAATGATGTGACTATACAGCTTAAATTAGCGCTAGATGCGAAATCTGTAACAGTTTAAAGGCTTTGCACTTTAATTTAAGTGTAAAGCCCAGCGTTGACTAGAGCTTCAAATACTGCCAAAAATACATGTAACGACAGTAACAGGTAAATTTTGCTTTGAGCGCAAAATAATTATCGTTGTTTTGCTTTCATTTTACGACAGGGGGCGTCTCTTTTACTGAATCCCAGTTTTCAGTTATGTAGTCAACAACGCGAGCGCCCACGTTATACGCTGCTTCAATTGCGGCATTCATTGCCGCGTAACCTTCCCCTGAACTTTCAAGCTTCAAATTTTCTGATGCACTTAGCGAGGGTGGCTGCATAGTAAAGTTGCTCGCGGTTCTTAAAATCATTATGCGGTTTTTATCTACCAAGCCAGCATTATCCAAATAGGTCAAACTTTGAAGCGTAGCCGAGTCTTCCATGCCCGACGTCACGAAGTTACCCTTGTTTTTTGTCCAATATGCAACCCAATCATTCGCCCATGTATTAAGCTTTTCTCCGTGCCAAAAGGTAGAAGCAGATAAATGGGCACCCATAGACACATTGGGCAGTGCCTTTGCATTAGACAAGTGAGTGTATTTTGCCCGTAGCGCATCCATTGCATCATTATTTAAAAGCTTGGTGTCTTTGGTCAATGAATAGGCCCATTTGGCCAAAGGAAGGTTGAGCGCGTAAACCTCGCCGTTCGGACTATTATTCATATCCACTGATTCGGCATTGTCATAAGGTGCGTGGGTGAAAAGCGGGAAGTAACCTGTGGCCCACGTTGCAGGGATTTCTCTTGCATCAATTTGATGTGCTAGATCACCATCTACAACGTAATCGGTCCAGATAGCGCTGCCAATAGTATTATCGGCAGGGTCGACGCCTGCAATACCCGCTACAAGCCAATAGGCCTTTGATAAATCAAAACGAGGGTCGAGCCCTAAGGCCATTATTGCCGCCGAAGCACGCGCAATACCCATACCTGTAACTATGCCAATAACGCCTGTTTCTGGGTTTGCATAAATGTCGTGAAAGCCGTGGGGCAGTGGGTATTTCGTTGTAAGTTTTTGACGGGCTTTCCACAATTGAAATTCGCCCGGTGCGTCACCTTCATCATCACCAATTTCAAACATACTCACCACAACAACTTTAACTTCTATAGGTTGCGGTGCTTTACTAGCATGAGCAATGGTCGCAAAAGTACTTATCACAATGCCGATTAGCATAGCCAATAAAAATGGCGCTTTATGTGCAAAGTGGCGGCTGTGCTTAGCACAGCGTAGATGTACTCGTTCTTTACAACGTCGGATGAAGTGGCGCAAAGACATAAAATACTCCTAAAAAAAGAGCTCAAGTTTTGAAAAAACTGAGCTCTTTATTAAACGAAATTCGAGTGAGCGAAGATGCCACGCTTACGGAATTTATAGTAAGCGTGACAACACTCATACGCTAAATTTACTTAGAATGAATAAGAAACTTTAGCATTAAAGTGACGCGGCAATTCAGGTAGTACAATTTGGCTACCGAATAGGTCAGGGAAGTTAGAACGGAAATAACGTTCATCAGTTAGGTTCTTAACGGTTAAGTTAAATGACCAGTCTTCAGCCTGATAAGATAAGCCAGCATTTACAAGCGTGTAAGACGGTAGTGTTACAGCCGCAGAGAAACCTGATGCAACTTCCTCAACATCTACAACGCTAACATTAGCGGCATAACCATTTTGGAAATCGTAAGTTGCTGTTAGCGTATAAATATTTTCCGGAATACCCGCTTTGCGTCCATCGGTATTATTAAAGCCTTCACCGATAAGATTGAGACCAATAACGTTACCACCAAAGATCAGTGAAGGATCTTCAAGGTTAACTAGGTCTTCAGCACCCAGGAAACCAAATTGGTTGCCATTTTCTAGTGCAGTTAGGTTTATCACTTTTATGTTGGTGTAACCAGCAGATACAACAAGGTTGTCATTTACCACCCAGCGAAGCTCAAACTCTGTACCTTTGTTGTTAGTGGTGTTGTTTGTAACAGTGTTTTGCGCGTTAAAATCGGTACGTTCTTGCTCAAACGATGAAAGCGCGAAGTATAGTGTGTCTTCTAGCAGCGAGCCTTTGACACCGAATTCGATAAGTTCAGAAGTATCGAACGCGCTGCCGTCACCTAGCTGGCCAACACCAATCTCTGCACCTTGACCTGCAACAAGCGTAGCTTGCTCAGCGGCTGTTACGTATGGAATAAGGCCGAACTCAAACTCGTATGAAAGGCTGGCGTTCCAAGACCACCCGTCTACTGTCTCTTCTGCATATTCAGGCGTTTCATCGCCAGTTGCACCTAACAAAAGGTCAGTGCGCGATGTACTTTCAATATCGATCGTATCGTAACGCAAACCTAAAACTAGGTTTAAGCCCCAGTCCCAAGTTAAGTCTGTCATTGCGGCAACACCTAGGTCTAAGTAGTTACCAACGTCGTAGTTATCGAAATTTTTACCTGAACGTGTAGACAACAAACGCTTGTCTAGCGCAGACGATGGCATGGTTAGGTCTCGACGGTTAAAGTATTCGTAAGTGAAATCATCGCCGTGTTCGAAATCGGTATAACGAACTGAAGGTGAGAATTGAAACTGTGCAAACAGACCGTCGTTTTCATATTCGGTAGCAAAAATTAGCTTATCTTCAACAACCCAGCTGTCGTGGAATTGTGAGAAGCCGTAGGCGTTTTCATTGATATTGTCGTAAGCATCGTAGAAAAACTGATTTCGAATTTCCCAGTTATCCGTGTAGTAGATAGTGTCGAAATAAAGCGTAATGGCTTCATTGCCAAGCTGGTCATCAGGCGCTACTAATACTTGGTTACCACTAAGCGTTGTCGTACCTACGTTTTGCAACTGCATCAACTCTGTTGCTTCATCGTCTGTGAAGCTAGATGCTGGAACATAAAAAAAGCTTTCCCCAGCGATATTAACTGCACCGTATTCTTCGTGGCTAATTTGGCCATCGCCATCAGTATCTAACGGAAGCGCTGTACCAGTAATATAGGTGCCGTCATCAACCAATTCTTGTGTAAGACGGTTCCAGCCTGCTACTTGGTTACCGTCATAATCGTGGTACATACCACCAAATTCAAAACGAAGATTGTCAGTGATATCAATGTTAAATGACGCCTGAAGTACGGTTTGATCAGTTTGCGTATTGTCGTAATAGCTATCTGAATTTTCTAGCTCGCCGTATATGTAGTAACCCATTTCTTTGCCAGCGACGCTAGTTGGGCCGCCAACCTCGGCGGTCAAAATGCTTTTATCCCATGAGCCTGTGGTATATGACAACGCGCCAGTAGGTGCATCTAGATACTGACCGCCAGAAGCACGGGCAGATTTAGGATTAAAGTTCAGGTAACCACCAATTTTAGAAGGACCATAAATAGGTGATGCAGGGCCGCGTACGATATCGATACGGCTAGATGCACCAATAGGGGTCGGGTAGTTACCTGGGTTATCAAGGCGCTTAACGCCACGGAAATAGGTTTCACCTGGTGTACCACGTACGTCAAGTGAGCCTGCAACACCAAAGAAAGACTGGGTAAACGTACCTGGCGCAAATGCTACTAATTCATCAATATCGGAAACGTTAAAACGTTCCATTTGCTCTTGAGAAATAGTGGATGCTGAACGCGGTGTTTCAAGAATAGATTTACCAAAGCCAAATACCGACTCGACGTCTTGACCGGGCAAGCTGCCTAGCGACCCAGTTACCTGAATCTTTTCGACATCTTTTTCTTGTACCTCTGTCTCTTCTTGTGCAAATGCTTGAGATGACAATGCTACCGCCGTTGTCATCGCTAAGGCTTTTGCTAGAGGAGATAATGCGAATGTAGTGTTTTTCATGGTTTCCTCATTATTTTTATTTGCCCTTTTTTAGAGCTTTATTAACGCACTATTTCTATTGCGCCTTGCTGTATGCAAGAGGTTTAGCAGGATGAGTGCCAACTTCCTAACCAGTTGGTCAACTTTTGACCTGTCTTTAAGTTGCTGAATTATATGGATTTAAAAATATAATGTTGTTCTTATATTGTTATTGTTATGTTAAACAGTAAGGTTTTTCTTATTTTTGCACCGTTGCGGTGATTTCTATCGTGGTTTTGCACTATAAAGAGCAGGGCCTAGTACTTGCCGCTGATTTATACTTAGTATCGCTTTGTGGGAAGAAGGTACTGGGTTACTACGACTTTCTTTAGTACGCTTTTTTATAACAGGCGAGACGGCTTTGACCGCGCTATCCAACGCTTCACTCGCATTGCCTTTTGTCAGTTGATTGCCGGTGGTTAATGAAACATCTGACTCATCGTTAGCGCCTTTTTTCCCGGGTAGCGTTAAATCTAAAATAACCGCCGTAAGTCCTGCTGATGTAACAGGGGAAAGGAGAATATTTTCAAGCCAATTAGGTAGTTCGGCTAACGCTTCGGGGACCATCATTACCCCAATTGCCATACCAAGGGCGCATGCCGTAACTAAACTACTACGTCTATCTAGGGCATAGCTGGCAAGAAGTTTTAGGCCGCCTACTGCAACCATGGCAAACATCACTAATGTTGCGCCGCCTAAAACAGGCTTAGGGATAGCCTGCAGCACACCACCAACTATCGGAAAGCAACCGATAAGCACAAACAACGCAGCAACAAAGAAGCCTACTTTGCGACTTGCAATGCCGGTTAACTGAATAACCCCATTATTTTGTCCAAATGTGGTATTTGGAAAGGTGTTAAATATACCGGCAATTAGTGAATTTACGCCATCGCCTAAAATACCGCCTTTCACCCTCGCTAAATAAACAGGCCCGCTTACAGGCTGCTTACAGAAAAGGCTGTTGGCAGTAAGATCGCCCGCTGTTTCTATTGCGCTAAATAAGTAAATTAGCGCAATAGGTAAAAACAGGTTGATATCAAATGAAATGCCAAACGCAAACGGCGTAGGAATAGCGACAATAGATAAAGAGGCAAGGCCGCTAAAATCAAGACCCTTTGTAAACCCAACATAGGTTGCACCAATAGCCATGCCAATAAAAATAGCACTTAAGCGTAACCAATGATTGTGAGATGCGTTTAAAAATACAATAACAAGCAACACGCCAAGGCCAACCGCTAGGTTGTCAGTGCTCGCAAAGTCTGCTGCATGAAAACCTCCAGCAAGGTCTGTCATACCCACGTTAATTAAGCTAAGCCCTATGGCCGTGATCACAATACCTGTAGTTAAAGGGGTAATGATGCGTTTAAGTTTATCTACAAATAGGCTGAACACTACCTCAACGAGCGCACCTGCCATAGTGAGGCCAAACAGCAGTGCTAAGATATCTTCGGGCGTACCGCCACTTGCTTTAACTTGGTTTCCCGCCAGAATTAGCGCGCTAATAAACGCAAAGCTTGTACCTTGGATGGCGACCAACCCGCTACCTACCGGCCCTATGCGCTTTGTTTGTATTGCAGTACCTAGGCCACTAACAAACAGTGCCATGCTGATAAGGTAAGGTGTGTATTCGGTAAGACCTAGTGTTGATGTGACGATGAGTGTTGGTGTAATAACGCCAACAAAGCTGGCTAATAAATGCTGAAACGCCGCGGTAAGAGAAGGAAGAAACGCCGGGCTATCATGAAGGTCGTAAAGTAATTCGCTGTGATTTGAAGACATGAGCAATATTTCTTAATAACAGTTGCTCAATGGTTGCAAGATATTGACCAATTGGTCTGCCGGTAATGGCTGCTGTATCACACTGATTTTAATGGTGAATCTTTAATTCTTATATCTTGCTGGATAAGAAGGATTAATGGGCAAGCCCCAAAATGGTGCTTAAACAAAAAAATGCGCTAATTTAGCGCATTTTTTCAATAGAGGTTTAAAGGTTAGCCTAAAAAGTAACACCTTCATCTAGCGTGACAAAAATCGAGTGGCGCACTTCATTGTACATTGCACGTGAACAGTGGCCTTCACCTTCAGTATCTTCTAGTAGCAGTACATCGCCTGCTCCAAATACATGGCGCTCTCCGTTTGATACTGTAAATTCCGCACGTCCTTTTAAAATGAAAAGTAGTTGTCGTGCTGGGGCAGGGTGCCATTTGAAGTCATAGTCGGCAGGTGTCTCGCGAAAGATAATTTTATCTGCACCAAATTTCTCTGAAAGCATACCGATAGGACCGCCGTCTTTTAGCGCTATTTCAACCTCGCCAAAGTGGCTTTTGCCCGCTTCATCGTTGTAAATCCTTGTTATTTTCATTATCGACCCTTGTTTAAGACTGTACTGATTTGGACATTACGCGTGCTTGAGTTTGCTTATGGTTTTATAAAGCACCGACAAACTGGCAGCCACATCCCCATGGGTAATAGACTCAGCTGGGTGATGGCTTATGCCACCCTTACAGCGCGTGAATAGCATGGCTACAGGGCAAATATCTGCTATAGCCATGGCATCATGACCCGCTCCTGAAGCAAGAATTCGTGGTGCTATACCGCTTTCTTCAACTCCGCGAACAAGCGCTTGCTTTAACTGACTATCGCAATGTACCGCAGGCGCACTATGGGTTTGCTCGCGGGTAAGTGTTAACTGTCTAGCTTGCGCAATGTTTTCAAATTTTTGCAATATTTCTGCCAATACTGAATCGCGTAAATCATCATCTTCGCTTCTAATATCAAGGGAAAATCGCGTGCGTCCGGATATCACGTTTACGCCATTCGGTGCATTTTCAATTTTACCTACGGTGGCTACAACACCTGGGCGTTGTAAGCTTATGCTCTCTACCGCTAGTAGCATTTCTGCACTTGCGCATAGGGCGTCACGACGCATAGACATGGGTACAGTGCCGGCGTGCCCAGCCATTCCTTCAACGGTAAAGTTAAAGCGCTTGGCACCTGCAATAGCACTTACTACACCTACAGGCAGGTTTTCTTGCTCTAAAACAGGGCCTTGTTCAATGTGAAGCTCTAAATAGCCCAGAATGTCAGTAGGGGAAATAGCCGCGCTGTTAACCGCATCGAAATTGAGCCCAAAGTTAGCCATGGCTTGCTCAAGGCTTACACCGTTTTCATCTTTTAAGTGACGCCATTGCTCCTGCCATTTACCGGTTAGCGCACGGCTACCTAATAGCGTAGTACCAAAACGCGTGCCTTCTTCATCACAAAAACCCACGATGTCGATGTGGAAAGGGAACTTAGTTTGTGTGCCGTCAAACATAGCAACCATTGATATAGCAGCAACTACGCCCAGCATTCCGTCGTACTTTCCGCCGTTAGGTACGGTGTCGAGATGACTTCCTAGAATTAATCGCGGTGCATTGGGCACACTTGAGGTATAGCGCCCCCAAATGTTGCCAACGGCATCTTGCCAAGTGGTCATGCCCGCCTCAATCATCCAGCCAGAGGCCAGTTGATTGGCAAGCTTGTGCTGCTCGGTCAAATAGCGCCTGTCTAGGCAAGTGGGGTCTTGGCTTAAGGTGCCTAACGTTTCGCACCTTGCCATAACCTGGGTCGCTAATTCAGTAAATTCTACGAATTCACCCATTCGCCACTCCTGCCGACTTAGCGTCAGCAAAAACGCTAAGCGCAGCGTCTACCCCTTTGCCTGCAGGTAGCGTAAACTCTTGCATGCGAAGTACGGTTTCAAGCGATTGTAGTGTATGCAGTACGGCATCTTCTCTGGCGTTGTACCCCATAGTACCAATGCGCCAAATCTTACCTTTCAATGGCCCAAAGCTGGTGCCGATTTCAATATTGAATCGCAGCAGTAGGGTTTCGCGTACTTCTTCGCCGTGAACACCATCGGGAATGTGAACACCTACCACGTTGTACATTTTGTGCTTAAGGTCACCGAATGGTTCAAGTCCCATTGCCTGTATACCAGCAAGCATGGCGTCACCAGCCACTTTATGACGCGCAATAACGTTTTGCTGACCTTCCTCTAAATGCACACGTGCACATTCACGGGCGCAATAAAGCATACTTGCCGCTTCGGTATGGTGGTTTAAACGCTCTTCGCCCCAGTAATCCATGATCATAGGTAAATCGAAGTAGTTAGAGCGAATTTTAGGGCCGCGTGCCGCCTCGTGGTGGGCATCGCGAATACCAGCTTCAACGTGATGACGGGTACGTACGGTATTAACGAACTTGTCGCTAAGGGTAATAGGCGCACTGCCTGATGGACCGCCCAAGCACTTTTGAAGGCCAACCGATACCGCGTCTAATTTCCATGCATCAACATCCAGTGGGTTTCCACCTACTGAAGCGGTTGCATCGCAGTAAAACAATACGTCGTTCGCCTCACAAATAGCGCCAATATGCTCAAGCGGTTGAAGCATTGTGGTCGATGTATCACCTTGTACTATGGCAAGTAGCTTGGGCTTTACTTCTTTTACCGCTGCTTCTATCTGCTCAGGCGTAAATACTTCGCCCCAAGGTACTTCAATGGTATGAACTTCAGCATCGGCACGCTCAGCAATTTCGGCTAGCAAATGGCCAAAGCGACCAAAGATAGGCACAAGGACTTTGTCACCTGGCTCTATTGCCGATACCAAAACCGCTTCGATACCCGCGCGCGACGTACCATCAACCAAAAAGGTTTGCTGGTTTTTGGTATTAAATACATCGCGGTAAAGCTGCATTGTCTCATTCATGTAGCCGGTCATTACCGGGTCGTATTGACCTACTAACTGGGTAGACATCGCGCTTAACACACGTGGGTAGCAGTTAATAGGGCCTGGGCCCATTAACAAACGGGGTGGTGGATTAAGTGGCGCGAAAGTACTTGTAGATGCTTCTTTAGACATTAGGGCACTCCTAGATAAGTACTTGCGCTAGCATGCGCAAGCCAGTGATGATAAGAACAACGGCAAAGATTTTCTTTAGTAAACCTGCGTCTAGCTTGTTGGCAATGCTCGCGCCGACAGGCGCAAACAAGACCGTTAGCGGAACAATGCAGGCAAAACCTAACAAGTTCACATAGCCGTATGTTGCGAAGGGGGCGTCAGCAGGTGTGGTTCCTACGAATAACAAGGTAAGTGCTGCGGGTAGCGATATGATGAGGCCGACCGCCGCAGCAGTTCCCACAGCTTTGTGCGCTGGGTAATTACAAAATGTAAGTGTAGGCACGGTTAGCGTACCGCCGCCAATACCTACCATAGAGCTAAACAAACCAATACACGTAGCCATTACTGACTGACCTGTACGCCCCGGCAGCCCTTTAAATAGCGCATCTTTTTTGCCAATAAGCATATTGATGGCCGATAAGGTTGCGATAACGCCGAATAACAGGGTAAGGAACGTTGGGTTAACCACGGTTACCGCATAGCTTCCCGCAAGCACGCCAATTAAAATAAATACGGCCCACGCTTTTAGCAGCGCAAAATCAACGTTGCCTTTACTGTGGTGAGCGCGAATAGAGCTAACTGAAGTAGGAACGATAGTCGCTAGCGACGTGGCCGTGGCAATAACCATGGCACTTTCAGGCGACACGCCAAGTGCCTGGAATAAGAAAAACAGTACCGGAACTATAACGATACCGCCACCTACGCCAAGCATACCTGCTAGTATGCCGGCAAATACGCCCGTTCCCGCGAGCGATAATATAACCGTGAGGTTATCCATTAAAAACTGCATGTGATTTCTATCTCTTTAACGATTGCTATTTAAATATTTTGTATGCGTTAAGCTGTTTAAGAAGCGTCTTTGCAAACGCTTCCCAGTAAACGGGGTTGCGGAAGCGAAGGTTTTAAAACAACCCTAGCGATGACCTAAATAAGCTTTACCATCACTTCGTGGGTCGCTCGCGCCGCTAACTGTGCCCTCTGTGTCGCGAATAATGGCACCCGCGTGGCCCATCAGTTCGTTGCAAGGGTCTACCGTGACCATGTCGTGCCCCCTTGCCAGTAAGCTCTCGCCCACATATTCAACTAAATCACGCTCTGCTTTTAAGTTGTGACTTTGGTCGCCCCACGTTCTGCCAAGTAACCATCGACCAAGGGAAATCGCTTTATCGATAGGCTGCCCGTGGTAAATGTGGCGGGCAAATAATGCAGCTTGGGTTTGAGGTTGACCCTCACCACCCATGGTGCCGTAACTCATACGGCGTCCATCGATAAGCTCGGCAAATGCTGGGTTTAACGTATGGAACGGCTTTAAGCCAGGCGCTAAATATTGATTACTGTTTGGATCTAGCGAGAACGAAGTACCACGGTTATTCCATACAATGCCCGTTTGTGGGCTCACTATGCCTGAACCGAACTCCCAATAAAGAGATTGAATGTAGCTCACCATACGACCTTCTGAGTCGCAGCAGCCCATCCATATGGTATCGCCGTGTTTCGCTTCGTGGGGCCACGGCAATGCTTTATCCAGTGAAATGTTTTTCACCATTTCATCAAGCGTGTCGTCACTTAACAGGCTCTGTAAATTTACCGGAGTACGCGAAGGGTCTGTTACGTTCGCGTTACGGGCAATGAACGCTTGCTTGGTACACTCAATAAGTAAATGGACCATGTCGGCATCGGTATTACCTAAATGCTGTACTTTGTCATAAAGTGCCAAGATGATAAGCGAGGCTACACCTTGTGTTGGCGCAGGTAGGTTATAAAGCCTGCCTTTGCTGGTAGATACTGACAATGGCTCAACAATCGTTGCTTTATAATTGTTGAAATCTTCAAGGCGAATAGGGGAGCCAGCCGCTTCTAAGTCTTCTGCCAGTTTTGCAGCTAATTCACCATGGTAAAAATCATCAAGCCCTTTATCTGCCAAATGCTTTAAGGTTTCTGACAGCTTAGTCAGCTTTAAAATTTTGCCTTTTTTAAGCGCTTTGCCTTTAATTAAAAACTGCGCGAAGTTCTCATCGGCGCTTAGCTCGTCGAAGGTTTTGTTACTGGCATCCACTAAGCTTTGAGTAACTTCAATACCCCAGTTAGCTTGACTTATCGCCGTATCGAACAATGTGCTTAACGGTAAACCGCTTTGCCATTCATGGCTTATCTCGAGAGCCGCTTTCCAACCGGCAACTGCGCCGGCCATGGTCAATGCAGACTTCCCGCCTCGACTAGGTATAGCATCGTTACTTTCGTAAAATGCAGGCGTTGCACCTTTTGCTGCCACGCCTGATGCATCGATACCAATAGGCTTTTTGCCCGGCTCACTGATGAGCCAAAATCCGTCACCGCCCATGCCGTTCATATGCGGATATTCAACGGCAATAGAGGCGGCAGCGGCTACCATAGCTTCAATAGCGGTGCCACCTTTTTCTAGTATGTTTAAGCCCACTTGTGATGCTGCAAAGTGAGGGGCGGTAAACGCAATATTAGATTTTTCACTCATAATTATTTCCTTTAAAAACTCAGCAACCACGTCGTCCTCTGTAGCCCTAATTAGTCAAAGGCTTGGCAAATAGACGCGTGCTCTCGTTTTACTTCTGCTTCCTACTATCTACTGGTATGCAATAGAGCGTTTTGTGCTTTGTTTAAGTGCGGTTTAATCGTGACTTAAACGAGGTTTACACAGGTAGGTTGCGCACTTTACACCTTTAGCGAGTGGTTAGCGTTTTAGCTAACGCGAGAAGTGCAAGATCGTTGCCTTTTTTGCCCACAAGCGATAGTCCGCAAGGAGCATTGTGTAGGGTGAACAACGGCAAATGAAGCTGGGGTAAACCCGCAAGCCCCGCAATTGCAGTTAGTGCGAGCAGAGCGTTTCTATCATTAGCCAGAGTCGTTTCATCGGCGTCGCATCGAGGTGCTACACCCGGTGTTGTGGGAATAACCAAAACGTCTATTTCTTCAAATAAGACATTTAAATGATTTATTACCACGGTTCGTTGCGCTTTAGCTTCTTCTACATCTTGTGTTGTTATGGTTTTACACCAATCCAAGCGCAACATAATATCGTTAGCGATATTGGGCTGAGTATTTTCAATCCATTCGCCATGCTGCTGCCAAATTTCATTGCCTTGTAAAGTGCGAAATGTAGCGGCGGTTTGTAAGGTATTTAAATCAAGCCGTGTTTCTGACAGCGCAATACAATTATTACTGTCTTCAAAGGCGTTAAGCCAAGTTTGGCAAAGCGATTTGTGAGCGATTTGCTCAAACAAGTGTGTCGCTATACCTAAGCGAGGTTTGTTAGGTATGTCACTTTGCGCAGCACTATCAAGACAAACATTGGCTACCTTTGACAGTGTATCTAAATCCCTTGTCATCCATCCCACGGTATCAAACGATGGCGCAAGTGCTACCATGTTGTCGCAAGGGATGGCGCCATGGGTGGTGCGAAGACCCCATAACCCTTGGTAGCTAGACGGTACGCGAATAGAGCCACCTGTATCTGTGCCAAGACCAATATCTGCAAGGTGTGCACTTACGGCAACCGCAGAGCCCGACGAAGAGCCGCCAGGAATATGAGCTGGCGCTGCCGGGTTCACAAGCGTTTCATAATGCTTATTTTGCCCGTGTAAGCTGTAAGCCAGTTCGTCGGTAATAGTTTTACCTTTAAACGCGGCGCCTGCTTTAAGCATACTCGCTACGCAACTATTCGTACTTTTTGGTACGGGGTGTGTAGCCAACCAATCTGGGTTGCCCGCCGCTGTTGGTAAACCTTCAATATCAAATAAGTCTTTTACCGCAAGCCCTAGACCGCTAAGCGGTTTGGCTACATTACGATTGCGCGCTTCTGTTGAACCTTCAGTTACCCCTTGGCTTGCCCCGGTATTGAGAGAAGACGTTTCGTCCTCACCGGTATTAATGCCATTAAAGGTTGCGTTTAAATTTTTAATCGCCTGCGTGACCTTTGCATCACAGGGCTTAAGTAAGAAAGGAGAGCTCACAGCGCGTTACTTATTAGTTATTGTTTCTTTATTAGTCTTTCTGTCATGAAACAACTGTTTCACTACAAAGTCAAGAGAAACGATCGTTGCTTTTTGCTTCAATAGAAATAAATTACTGATAGGGAATAAAAGAAGATGTAATCAAAAACGCAAAGCAAGGCACGATTATGGCGGGTTTCGGTTAAGCAGCTTTACCGAACTATGTGCTTTTCTCTGCGTTTTCTCTGAGGCATTTTGAAATGGTGTAAATAAATTAGGGATATACGTAGTTGTGTTAATGAGTAGCTCAAAGCCTTGATGGTAACTAAAAACCTTGAGGGTTTTCTTTAAGAAAGGCTGCTTCTTCGGCTGTAGATTCACGGCCTAACACTGAGTTTCGGTGAGGGTAGCGTCCAAACCTTTCAATGACCGCCTGATGGCGTTTTTCAAAAGTGTATTCCCGCTCAAGCCCTTCTTGAGAGAAGAGTTCCATTGCCACATCGTGAATGGCTAACGATTCACTGTGCATAAAAGGCATATAAAGAAACGCACGCTGCTGAGGGGTGAGCATTTTGTCAGCCTCTACGCTTACCGCTTCTTGAGCTAGTATCAAAGCGATGCTGTCAGTACTAAACGCATCTGGCTGATTGCGATAAATATTTCGGGAAAATTGATCAAGAAGAATAATTTCGGCAAGGCGACCTGTTGCCGTAGCGCGCCAAGGCCAGAGTTCACCGCGCGCTGCTGCTGCGCGCAGCTTAGAAAACCGTGAAGCGATGGTTTTATCTAAAGCTGCATCTTTCTCAAACCATTGTTCAGGTGACAGTTCACCAAACCAAAAGTCTAGTACACCGTTAGCCTCTTCCATGACTACTTGCGTTTTATCCATTTTCA
This sequence comes from Alteromonas sp. S005, assembly GCF_036864475.1. NCBI lineage: Bacteria > Pseudomonadati > Pseudomonadota > Gammaproteobacteria > Alteromonadales > Alteromonadaceae > Alteromonas > Alteromonas sp. S005. The sequence goes on from NZ_JAZETN010000006.1 coordinate 156,855, forward strand.
CCTCAACTACACGCTTACTGCAGTAAAATTAAAGTCATTAAGACTTATACTTTTTTTTATCGAAAAAGTTCCATTTTCGCTTGCGGAATCGTAATTGTATGCTACGACCGTCTGTATAGTATTGCTTAAAAAGTGTGCTATGTGAAGAGTTAACGTTTAGGGCTTTCTAGTTCATCCATTTGAATGTAGATATCAGTTATAGCATCAACACGGTCTGCAGCCTTGCTGCCTAACGCGTCATAAGTAAGGTTGCACAGGGATGCAACTAAGCTCATTGGCGCGGCATAGCTATCAAAAGGAGAGTCGCTGCCAATGTGGGTTACAAGGAGGTGGTCTACATCACTGCGATAACCTTGGCCGGTAGGGTCGGTTATAAGCACAGTCTTGCAGTGTTTAATACTGTTTAGAACAAACTTGAATTGGCGGGTCCTGCGGCGAAAGCCGAAAAGCACCACTAGGTCGTTCTCAGTAAGGTCGATAAGGTCTTCGCTAAGGGTCTGCCCGGGCTGTGGCAGTACGCGAACTGACGTCCTAATTTGCTTAAGCTGCTGTCTAAAATGAAGGGCAATAGGGTAAGCGTTGCGAAACCCAATTAAAGTAATTTGACCTGCTGAAGCAAGTAGCTTAGCTATATCTCTTAATGCCTCGGACGATGTGCCTTCGAATGTATTGGCTAAATTTTTACTATCACTTTCATGCTGTAAAACACTGCTTGATGGGTTTACTACAGGCACGCCTTGCTCACGCAGTTGTGCTAACGCGTCTTTCGCTTGTTGATGCGACTCAAAGCCCAGCTGTCGAAAGAACCGGCTTACAGTAGCTTTCGAGGTTCCCGTTTTTTCTGCAATAAATGAAGTGGACTGGCTAAGTACGGCGATAGGGTTTTGCTGAATGTAATGCGCGATAGATTTGCCCGACGGGGACAACGCGGCATAATGCTTTTCAATCTGTTGTAAAACGTCGCTAGGGCTATTTTTTGTCATTGGTATCGCCTTATACATCTTGTGCAATTATTTCACGACTTTTGTTCGATATACAAACACAACGTGAAATCCAACAATTTGTTCCACTGAAAGTCCCAGATTATTTGAGAATAAGAACGTGAAAATTGAATAAATACGTTACTAATTCTCGCTCTGCAAACTTCATTTATATAAACCTGCTTTAAAAAATGTAAAGCCAATAAAGGGTTACAAAAATAACTGACTGTATTGGGCTAAAGTTGAATCTAATTTCTTCTTCACGCCGCCCAAATTGGCACTACAATTTCATACATACTAACTGTGAAAATTCACGAAAGTGTCATCGTTTGGTAATTATTTTGTTGGCTTAGCTTCGTCTCCACATGGGCTTTTTAAATGGGGAAACCTACAGCGAGTTCAGCATGAACAAGAGAAAGAGGTGAGTTGTGGCAAAGCTGTGGTCTGAATTGATCTTGCTATTTGTAGCAATTCCTTTTGCTGTTCTCTACTGGATTAAGCATTTTGCAGATTATCTCATGCCGATTTTAGGGGTAATGGGGCTTTGCTGTTTAGCTGTCTTGTTAGCAGATAAGCAATTTAAGCGTATTAAATTGTGGCATTGGGAAGATTATCGAGTACATTTTAAAAGTACGCTCAGGTTATTTTTACCTTGGGCGAGCTTACTTGCGCTTGTGGTTTACTTCTTAAAACCCGAACTGTTTTTGCACTGGCCTATGAATCAGCCGTGGATGTGGGTGGCAACATTACTGATTTATCCCATTGTTTCGGTGATCCCCCAAGAGATTATTTTTCGCACCTATTTCTTCCATCGTTACAAACGTATTCTACCTTCCAAATATGCTAGATGGGTGCTAAGTACCTTTCTATTTGGGCTAGCTCATTTGGTATACGGGAACTGGATCGCTGTGATTGTCTCGTGGATTGGTGGGGCTATCTTTGGCTACAGGTATATGCAAACAAACTCAACCCCAGTTGTTGTTATTGAGCATGCCATATGGGGAAGTTTCTTGTTCACCATTGGGTTGGGATCTTATTTAGTTATTGCTTCGTAACAACTTTTGTTAATAACATCCACACATGAACACCAAGGAGTCGGGTTATGTTCAGTGCTTTGCAAGCTTTGCTATCAATAATCGCAGATAAATACTCAGAGAATAGTTTCTTTTCAAGCATCGTAGCATCAGACTTAAACGGCATAGCCCTGAATTTACACGGTTATGCCCTAGGCAATCCCTTCATGCAAACTCTGCTTCAGCAAGATGACGAAGCCGGTGCGATAAATAGCTTGTCGAGCGCTCAGTCGTTGCTTTCGCAACTGTGGGATAGCTTTATTTATCGTTTGCCAAGCATGGCGCTAGGCATAGTTATTATGGTGGTGTTCATTCTTTTGGCGCCACACATTGCAAAGGTTTTAGTTAAGCCGTTAACGCGTACAACCACATCTCCGCTTCTGCGCTCGGTAATTCAACGAAGCGTAAGCTTAATTCTAATATTACTCGGTATTTATCTTTTTCTATTTTTAGCTGGGCTTACTGGGTTTGCCATTGCGATAGTGAGCGGTACCGGTGTCGTTGGTCTTATTCTTGGCTTCGCATTTCGCGATATTGCAGAGAACTTTATTTCAAGCCTTTTGCTTACTATTCAACGCCCGTTTCGAATAGGCGATATTGTACAAATAAATGACTTTACCGGCATTATCCAGAAAGTGACGGCACGTGCGACAACGCTTGTGGATTTCGACGGTAACCACATACAAATACCCAACGCGACCATTTACAAAGGCGTGATTAAGAACTTAACGGCTAACCCGCTCATGCGAGGCCACTTTGTAATTGGGGTAGGTTACGACGCCGACATACAAGATGCACAGCGAATTGCCCGACAAGTTACAGCAGAACAAGACAATGTTTTAAGCGACCCTGAACCGCAAATTCTTATTGATGAATTAGGTGCTTCTACCTACAACGTAAAGGTGTACTTTTGGGTGGATGTAGAGAAAACCAGCGTACTTAAAATGGCTTCTGTGCTAATGCGTAATATCACGCAAGCGTTCTTAGACGCGAATATCAGCATGCCGGATGATGCTCGAGAGCGAATATTCCCAGAGGGTATGCACCTTAGCGTTGAAAAAAGCGAACCGATAGGCTCGCAACGCCAAGAAGAAAACCTTGAAAATGGCGCACAAGGCGAGGAAAGCGTGTCTACAGGGTTCTCTGGTGGAAAAGAATCTTCTCATGAAGGCGATGTTAATGATTCAACCGTTGAAAGTGGAAGAACTAACGTTAGTGAAGACGCTGCTAATATGAATAGCCAAGAAAAGGGCCGGAATATGAATAAGAGCAAAAGCAATAACCCTTTAGGTCACAGTGCCGCCGGTGATTATACAGTTGAGCCTTCAGGTACTTCAGAGCACGATAACGAGCAAAAACAAAATAATAGCAACAAAGGCGATAGCCATAAAAGTAATAAGCAAACAGAAAATCGCCAGCAGCCAACGTTTAATGAAGATGACGTATCATCAGAAGCGCATGAAATAAGAGAGCAGGCCCGCAAGTCGAGAGACCCAGAGGCAGGTGAAAATATCCTTTAATGCAAAGTCATGTTAGACCGGTGGTACGGGCGATAAGTTACATCTGCCGAGGAAACCCTGCCACAGGTTAACGTGGGCTTTCATAGCGCGACTGTATTCATCAAAACCATCTTGAGATTGAAGTCTAATATAACGCTTGAACTCGTCATGTAACGACGGTTGTTTAAGCCAGTCTTCCCACAAGGGAACTAGCTTGTAATGATATTGGTTTACCAAGCTTCCTACTGGCTGTATTTCTTCAATAAAAAATAAATAAAACACATTGCGCAGGATTTTTGCTTTATCGCTAGCGCGGCCTTCTGGGCAGCTTATCGCATCAAGTTCAGTGGTTAGCATGTTAGTGAGTAATGAAAGGTTTTGCGTTAACGTTTGCTGTGTGTGCCACAGCGTAGCGGGTAACCGCGCTGAACGTATAATTTGCAGCTGTTGTTCCAACTCGCTGCTGTCGATAAGGCTTTTGCTGCTATTAATTGAGCTCTCACTAATGACCTTGCCGCTGGCGCTACCATTATAACCTTCAGAAGGGTCGCCTACGTGGTTCTGATTGGAGGTCACCGCTTTAGCACTTTGCTTTGGTACCGTTTCGCCATAAGAAAATGGCATGTTATTCAAGCTGCTTAGGTAAAACAGCGCATTAACGCTTGAAAGGGCATCTTTATTATTTTCAACGGAAAACAGTCGTTCAGGAGTATTCAGCGCCAACCTCAATTCTTGGCTTCCTTGGATAAGGTTCGCCCAGGTTTTGCTGAAGTCTTTTGACTTTTGTTCACGCCAAGAAGCAATAGTTTCGGCCAGTGCATTATTTTTTTTAACCGAGTTTTTGAGCGCGTTCTTATTTGCACTTTCAGCAGCACTTTCATCTTCCGCTAATGCTGCTTCACAGCTTTTTAATACGCTAAGCAGCTTACTTTCATAAGCTAGTCTTTGTGACGGCAACTGGCTTTTTCCCAGCGATGTATTGCGCTCGGCAACCACAGTGCCTAACTCACAATCTTGCAGCGCATAAAACTCGCGCAAGTTAATGCTAACACCCTCTATGTTGTGTTTTAGCGTTGCTGAGTCGGCCAGTTTAGGAAGTGGGGTAGTAATCTTTTCGTTGAATGTATCGGGTAGGGGAGTGTCCAGTACTCTAGAAAGTCGTTCTGCATAATCTTCAATACTCTGCTTTACCGTGCTGCCTCCAAAGCACCCGAACAAGGTAACCAAACCAGCACTGATAATGCTGATGCGGCAGAGTTTTATGAACCTACCACCTCTTCCATTTGTATCTTCAACGCCGCACACGTTTTTATTCTGATAACCGCGGGCGCTTTTATTCCCATTGCCACGGGCGCTTATTAATTGAATAGGCTTATTTTGGGAAATTTTCATGCTGATGCGCCAGTATGAAGGCCGCGGCCACCGTCAACATAGATGATTTGCCCGGTGATATAGGGCGCCGACACTAAAAACAACAGCGTATTAGCAATGTCTTCAGGTGTGCCTAGTTCGCCCAACGGAATACTTGATAGCAGCTTGTCTTTTTCTGCATCATCCATTTCTCGCTCTGGCCATAGAATGGCACCAGGGGCGATACCATTTACACGTACTCTAGGGGCCAAATCTATAGCTAACGATTGGGTAAGCGATGCAAGCCCCGTCTTAGCAATTAAGTAAACGCTATGGTTGGGGAGTGGCCGGTCGATATGCATGTCGACCATATTGATAATGCAACCCTTATTCGCTTCTAAAGCGGGGGCTAGCGCTTGTGATAAAAACAGCGGCCCTTTTACGTTGCTTCCTACTAGAGAATCCCAATCATCTTCTGAAATATCACCCACGGGCGTAGGGTAAAAACTTGATGCATTGTTTACTAACACGTCTAGTTGACCCCATACATCTAGCGTCTTTTGGGCTAGCGCGTTTACTTCTTCTGAATTGCAAAGGTTGGCTTGTAGGCAGGTGGCAGAGTCTGCTCGCACACTATTTAACTTTTCAGCCAGCGCAAAGGCATCGTCTTTAGAATGGCCGTAATGAATGATAATGCGATAGCCTTCATTGTGAAGCTTACATGCCATGGCGGCGCCAATTCGTTTAGCTGCCCCGGTTATAAGTGCAACAGGGCCTGAATTTGTCATAATAAACGCTACTCTCTATTTTAAATCGTTTGGCGGTTTTAAGGCTTGGGTGCTGCGCTTTTTAGTGCCTGTAGATGTCTTCTAATATTTGTTCGGCTTGCGCAATATAGTGCGCGCCGAATAATAACCCGTGATTTAAAATATGGTAAAGCTGGTAAATTGGTTTTCTTAAAGCATAATTTTTTTCAATTGGCGTGTGCTGGTGGTAGCCATCGAAAAAGGTATCAGGGAAACCACCAAACAGTTCAGCCATAGCAAGGTCAGTTTCCCCATCGCCAACATACACGGCAGGGTCGAACAAAACTGGCCCTTTTTTGTTGAAGCCTGCGTTACCCGCCCATAAATCGCCATGAAGTAGCGAAGGGTAGGGTTGATGTAAGCTTAAAAGGTGTTTTACTTTCGTAACGATATTATCAATATCACCGTTTTGTTTTGTCCACAGGCCATTCAATGCCAAGCGCTCTAACATACTGCCAATGCGTTTCTCTGCAAAAAAGTCGGCCCACGATGCCATGCGCCCATTGGTTTGCACACTGGCGCCAATATAATTGTCGTGGGGCCACCCATAGCTGGTGTAGGCATTAACACTATGCAGTGCAGCAAGCTTTTGTCCTAAAGCGAAATAATCTCTTGCGGCAGGTTCAACAAATCGAATGTGTGAAAGCACCAAATATTCCATATTGGGCGATTCTTTGGCGGTGATGCCGTGACAAATGACCTGTGGCGTAGAAATGGTTTGCGTATTAGCAATAGCGGTTAGCCCTTCAGCTTCATGGGAAAGTTGCTGAGTGTCGTCGTAGCGCCTTGTTTTAACAAAGTACCTATGGGTTTGATCTCTTATTATATAGCTTTCGTGAGTATCGCCGCCGCTCACGCGCTCGGCTTTCTGGCAGCTAAAGAATTGCTGCGTCTCGTCTGAAATATGCTCGCTAATAAAATGCCACATATTACGCACTCTGCTGGGTTTAATACTTAAACTCAAGGCGAGTAGAGCTGAGATGGTTGTAACGCCATTACGATCAGGAACGTGCTTAACTACTTAGTTTATTCACCGTTATCGCCTTTAACTAAAGTATGGGTTAAAAATGGTGAAATGCATAAGTTACGATACCAAATCTAATTAAAAACCTATTCAACATAGACAAAGGCGTACTAATTAGTGAATAAAGGCTTTTCAATATTGAAGTTGACCATACACTGGTTATAATCCACCACTTGCTTTAACACGGCTTGATTCATAAAAGCTTATTAAACAAGCGCAGCGCGTGTATTTTATTGTTACGCCAACGTGGATAAGTTAAGCAAGTTTCGAGTGCTAAAGAGCACGATTAAATTTATCAAATAAATGCATGTGGCGCAGAGTAGGCGTCACCACTGTAAAGGAATTAAAATGCCTGTAATTACCCTTCCTGATGGAAGCCAACGCGCTTTCGATAACCCTGTTTCTGTACTAGATGTTGCAAACGATATTGGCCCTGGTTTAGCCAAAGCAACCATTGCGGGGAAAGTAAACGGCGAACTTGTAGACGCTGTTGATATGATTGACGCAGACGCACAACTTCAAATTATTACTGCAAAAGACGATGAAGGTTTAGAAATTCTTCGTCACAGTTGCGCGCACTTGTTAGGCCACGCTATCAAACAACTTTGGCCTAACACCAAAATGGCTATCGGCCCAGTTATCGACAACGGTTTTTACTATGACGTTGATATGGAAGAGAGCCTAACCCAGGAAGATTTAGCTAAGTTAGAAAAGCGCATGCTTGAGCTGGCTAAAACCAATTACAACGTGGTTAAAAATAAAGTTAGCTGGCAGGAAGCCCGCGATGCATTTGAAGCGCGCGGTGAAAGCTACAAAATGGAAATTCTTGATGAAAACATCAGCAAGGACGACCGCCCAGCACTTTATCAACACGAAGAATACACCGATATGTGTCGTGGCCCGCACGTACCGAACATGAAGTTCTGCCACCACTTCAAACTCATGAAGGTAGCGGGTGCTTACTGGCGTGGTGACAGCGACAACAAAATGCTTCAGCGTATTTACGGCACAGCGTGGGCTGACAAGAAACAGCTTAAGTCTTACCTACAGCGCTTAGAAGAAGCGGAAAAGCGCGACCACCGCAAAATTGGTAAAGCCCTTAACCTGTTCCATTGGCAAGAAGAAGCGCCAGGTATGGTGTTTTGGCACAACGACGGCTGGTCTATTTACACCGAGCTAGAAAGCTTTGTGCGTAAAAAACTGCGTGAATACGGCTACGACGAAGTAAAAGGCCCATTAATGATGGACCGCTCTTTGTGGGAAAAATCAGGTCACTGGGACAAATACGCAGAAAACATGTTCACCACCGAATCTGAAAAGCGTGAATATGCGGTTAAGCCTATGAACTGCCCGGGCCACGTACAAATTTTCAACCAAGGCTTGAAATCGTACCGCGATTTACCGCTTCGTATGGCCGAGTTTGGCTGCTGTCACCGTAATGAACCATCGGGTGCGCTACACGGCTTAATGCGTGTGCGAGGCTTTACGCAAGACGACGCTCATATTTTTTGTACAGAAGAACAGATCCTAGAAGAGGTAAGTGGCTGTATTAAGATGGTGTATGAGACATACGCGGCATTTGGTTTTGAAAATATCAAAGTTAAGCTGTCTACTCGCCCTGAAAAGCGTGTAGGTGCGGATGAGATTTGGGATAAATCAGAAGCGGCGCTTGCAGAGGCACTTAAAGCCAACGATATCGAATTCGATTATCAGCCTGGTGAAGGCGCGTTCTACGGCCCTAAAATTGAATTTACGCTGCACGACTGCTTAGACCGTGCGTGGCAGTGTGGAACGGTACAGCTTGATTTCTCAATGCCTGGTCGTTTGGGTTCAACCTATGTGGCTGAAGATGGCGAACGTAAAGTACCGGTAATGATTCACCGTGCTATTTTGGGTTCACTAGAGCGCTTCATTGGTATTTTGACCGAAGAATTTGCAGGTTTCTTCCCACTTTGGTTGGCACCTCAGCAAGTTGTGGTAATGAATATTACCGATAAACAGGCTGACTATGCATCAGATTGTGTAAAAAAACTGCAAGATTTAGGGTTTAGAGCAAAGTCTGACTTGCGTAATGAGAAAATCGGCTTTAAAATCCGCGAGCACACATTGAAGCGTATTCCGTATATGCTGGTTGTGGGCGATAAAGAAATGGAAGCGGGCGAAGTAGCAGTACGCTCTCGCCGCGGCGACGATCTAGGCAAAATGGGCCTGGAAGACTTTATTGCCATGGCTCAACAAGAAGTTGTAGAAAAGACAATTAAATAGTTGAGCATTTTGTGTATAATGCACATCAAGGTGTCTGCTTTTAGTTTTTATTTTTTAGATTCATACGAATCACCTAAAAGCAGACAAAAGAATTAAATGTTTGGAGGAATAGCACATTAAAGGCGCTAACAACAAGGCTCAGGGCGACAAAGCCCGCATTAACGATGAGATTAAAGCCAGAGAAGTAAGATTAATTGGCAAAGACGGTGAACAGGTTGGTGTGGTTTCGCTAGCAGAAGCTACGCGTACCGCTGAAGAAGCGAGCCTAGATCTAGTAGAAATCAGTCCGAATGCCGAGCCGCCAGTCTGTAAAGTTATGGACTATGGCAAATTCCTCTTCGAAAAAAGTAAAGCTCAAAAAGAGCAGAAGAAAAAACAGAAGCTAATTCAGGTCAAGGAGATTAAATTTCGCCCTGGCACTGATGAAGGCGATTACCAGGTAAAACTGCGCAACCTGCGTCGCTTTCTTGAAGGTGGTGACAAAGCCAAAGTCACGATCCGCTTCCGCGGTCGTGAAATGGCGCACCAAGACATCGGTATCGATTTGCTAAACCGCGTTAAAACGGATTTAGAAGAAATCGCTACATGCGAGTCTTTCCCACGTCGTGTGGAAGGCCGTCAGATGATCATGGTGCTAGCCCCAAATAAGAAGTAGTAACGGTCTAAAGTTTTAAGGAATCTGCACCCTTAAACACCTTGCTGCTAAACATTAGCCGGTATGAAGTGACTGCAACACGAAAAATACCGATATTAAACAATGCGGAGTTTTAGCAATGCCTAAAATGAAAACTGTAAGCGGTGCCGCCAAACGTTTTAAGAAAACGGGTTCTGGCCGCTTTAAAAGCAAACAGTCTCACTTACGTCACATTCTGACTAAGAAGAGCTCTAAGCGTAAACGTCACCTTCGTGGCAAAAAACTGGTTCATGACTCTGATACCAAATTGGTTCAGCGCATGTTGCCTTACGTATAAGACTTAGGAGACTGATTAATGGCTAGAGTAAAACGCGGCACTATCGCACGTGCTCGTCACAAAAAAGTCCTCAAGCAGGCAAAAGGTTATTACGGCGCACGTTCACGTGTATATCGCGTAGCGGTACAGGCTGTAACTAAAGCTGGTCAATATGCTTACCGTGACCGTCGTCAGCGCAAGCGTCAATTCCGTCAACTATGGATTGCACGTATCAATGCTGCTGCTCGTCAAAATGGTATGTCATACAGCCGTTTCATTAACGGTTTGAAGAAAGCGTCTGTTGAAATCGATCGTAAGATCCTTGCCGACATCGCAGTACATGACAAAGCAGCTTTCAGCGCACTAGTCGAAGCGGCTAAAGGCGCATTAGCTTAATTATTAACTAATTAAGCTTAAGTTCTTTCGGGAAAAGGCGAGCAGGATGCTCGCCTTTTTTCGTTTTAATTTCTAACACATCTTCTAAAACTCATTCTTCATACCCAGTGGTTTTAAGCCGAAATCTAACTTTCACAGTTACGCTTCGTTGTCCGTATTTAACTGATTAGATAAAGGTTTTTAAATTAATAAGCTAACTCATCCATATTTAAGGTTAAAAAATGATCAATATGGGTTAGGCTTAGGCTCAATCTAACTTTTGTTGACTATATAAAAAACGTATAAGCACTTGTTAGTGGATTAAGTTTCGCAGATAGCATCACTCGTTGACTTTAAATACTATTCAAAGCGCAGCTCAGTAAAGATATTGGATGCGTAGCTATGCCTATTTGAGGCTATACAATACGGACATTGGAAATTCTATATGCACAAAACTAAAGCACTTCCCCTTTCTAAAATGCTTCTTCACTTCATCGTTCTGAGTTTATTCTGCAACGTTGCTTTATCTGATGAAAGTACAGAGGCTCAAAAACTTTATGAGAAAGCGCTCGCCAGCCAAGATATTCTCAGTGAGTTAGTGTCAAAAGAAAGCCTAACAACCAGTAGTTTTAGACAAAAACAAAAGGTAGCGAAAAAAGAAAGAGTGATTCTTCACGAGCTTATCAAGGAACATAAAAGTTCAGAATATTTACCCTATGCAGTGCTGCGCTTTCTTACTTTAAATCGGGAAGAAGGCGTACCAATATATTGGGGAATAAAAAATGATGTGAAAAATATAATAAATGACAGGAACAATAAGCACCGAAATACTATGCTAGTTCTTATCAAAAAACTTCAAACTAACAAAAGCTCAAGATTCGATGGTGCTTCGTTGTTGTACACCTTACCATCTGTGAATATGTTATCCAATAACAAAACGACATTGACAGCAGGAAGTAAAAAACCTCATCAAAATTTAAACGAAGATATTCAGGAACGTGTTAAAAAAGAAAGCTTACGCGTACGACGAGATACTCCTACTCAACAGGTCGTTTCTGCAAAATTAATTAGCGTTGACAACCCTTACGTGCAGTTTTCTAAGAACCCCAATATTTTTATTTCAGGTTTGAATTGGAATTCAACAACAAAATCTTTAATTAATCGAAAAGCTAATTTCGAATACATTGAAGTTTTCAATGAAATAAAGAAATTCGAAAAACGGCAAGGTAGTTCTTCTAAAGAGATACAAAAATTGGTACTTCGCGTAGATGTCAAAGCGGAAAATATCATGGCATTCGTTAAAGAAAAAAGGCTAGGGGAGCGCCTCGTCAATCACCTTGTCTATAAACTTCACACTGATGATAATGCAATTTTTTATAGAGAAGCAGATGTAGAGTACCGCTTAGTAGATTCTAGAAACAAAAAATTTACCACAATCTCATTTTCTCGGGTGCTACGAAAAGAGTGGACTACATCCTTACAGACAGACGAATTTCTCCATCTTATTAAAATTTCTGAATTTGGAAAAAAGCCTGATTATGTAAGTAACTTTGGTTTTTCTTTAAATCTGTATCTCGCAAAGTTGGAGGGAATGGATAGGTTTATGCAATTAGCTCAATCGCAAGCTGAAGATATCGCAGACTATCCTTATATTTCTTTTAACGATTCTATTTATGGAAAGCGAGTCTTATTGAAAAAAAGCGATCCTAGACTCCTAGAAGTAAAATACGGATGGGAGGTAAAAATGCTCAAAAAAAACCAAACTCCACGCAGCCATCGACATATTACAAAACGAGATGCTATACCTCCTGCTAAAACTATAACTTTCCCATTTAGTGAGGTGAATGACGTTCAGGAACTCAATTCCATGAGCCTCCAACTCCTGGGGATGATGAAAAACGCATATAAAGAATCTGAACGGATGCGCCGTCAAGATATCGCGAATTTGAATAAACAAGATGTACTTGATAATCTGCTGTACCCCACACATGAAAGAATAATGTTGGGGTGGGTTGATGTCCTTAGTTCCATACCTATTTCATTGGAAGGTATTTCATTTGCTCTAAACCTATGGGCGTTAAAAGAGCAATTTAGCCTTCATCAAGCGGACTATTACAAGAGTTGGTACTCATTGCTCCACGAAAATACGTATGTGAGTAAATATGCTTTATGCGAAGGCTCGGAAAAAGACCTGACTTTCACTTTAACTCAGCAAAGACTCTGTCGAATGGCTTTTGATCATGACGCATTTTGGCAAGCTTGGAGAGTTTCATTTCTACAGCGCGCAGATACTACGATCAAAGAAATTATCCGAAAAAACGGAGCTGAGATGAGCCGCGAATTCATAGAGTTCGCATTTTTTGACCAGTTTTACTTAAAAAACACCAGTATAGAGCAGGCTTTCGAAAAACCCAGTGTGAGGAATTGTTTTACTGAAAATTGTGACTCGCAAACGCGAAAAGAAATTGCAAAACAAATCCAGCACAGAGAATTAACTGATGAAGAAATTAAAAATCAAATAACCACCCTAAATGATAAAACATCAGAGCTATATAAACGTATTAATGCAGAAGGTGTAAACCGCAGCTTTCAATACGATGTCAAACAGTTTATTCAGATAAATGCAGCATACTATTTAACAAGCTTAATAGATAAAGTTGTCTCAAGGCTAGAAAGTATCCCTACTACAGACTTAAATGCTTATACTGAATGGGAATCGTCTTTTGCACAACCATTACGAATAAACCTTGATAAGTTGAACGAGCTCTGGGATACCGTATTTTCAGTAGATCCAAAACAAAATGTCGCGGCTAATCTTGGGCTTATTGGTTATTCCGATGATAGGGAAATCTCTCCCTTATATGGTTTGGGAGGCTCCCTCCTTAATTCACAGGTAATTTGGCTCAAACGTGCTGGATATACCCCCATAGCGCAATTCAAACTTGCCCCAAAAAAGCCGGATGAAATTACTAATCAAAGCCTAGAGCGAAAATCTGAAAGTTCAGATGAATTCGGTATGCAACTTTTTACTGTCGGGGAATTAGCTGCTGCCTCTGTTGGTTCATCTATAGGCAATGCCTTAAACTCATCTGTTCGCGCAGGTTCCAGTCATTCGGCAGACTTGCAACGGCTTAGTATGCAAATAAAGAGAGCGCGTTCTGACTTCGTGGCATGTAAAAATAAATGTAAAAACGCTTATCAGGTTCGTTATCGCTTATCTTCGCTCCTAATGATTAAAGACCTACATTTTTTAAAGTCTGGCGGAGTAAGTGTTTCACTTATGGATGAAGCTGAGCGCAGGTTAAATATTCTTTCTGAACTGACGAGCGGCTTTAGTGGCGTTAGCAATGTGGACGGGGGAATACGGACAAGATGTTTAAGTCAATTCAATAGTTGGTCATATGCTTATTCACAGACAACCGAGCAGCGTTCTTCGGATGACTTTAAGCAGACGCTGAATGCCTACAGCAATTTATTTGCTGGGAATCTTTTGGGATTTAAAGAGAAAATTGAAGTCCAAATTAGCGCTTTGTCAGCGGCTTTAAAGGAAACAGAAGCAGAGTTTTTTAAATATAAGCTATGTAGAGATCAGTGGGAGTATGATAATGCTATATAGTTGCTAACCATGCCTCTACAGCCAGACAAAAAGTTGAAATCAGGGTTTTAAATACCATAAAAGCCGCTAAGGATGAATAACTATTCTGAAGCATGCTTACACTCCTGCCGTGCTCTTTTGAATATTGTTCGCTATCGTTTACCTATTTATAAAATGTTTCGAAATAAAAAAGCGGCAAAGTGCCGCTTTTGTCGAACTTTAGTGAACGTTATTAATAGGCGTTCTTATTAATAAAACCATTGAAAACAGTCATAAATACGATTTTGATATCAAACCAAATAGACCAGCGGTGTATGTAATCTAAATCGTACTCTACGCGCTGAACCATCTTGTTCGTAGTTTCCGTTTCACCGCGTAGGCCATTCACTTGTGCCCAGCCTGTAATTCCTGGCTTAACCTTATGACGTAGCATATAGCCGGTTATTATCTTGCGGTATTCTTCGTTATGGGCTACTGCGTGTGGGCGAGGGCCTACAATCGACATACGGCCTTGCAAAACGTTGATAAACTGTGGAAGTTCATCCAAAGACGTTCTTCTTAAAAAACCGCCAATCTTCGTTAAACGCGCATCGTTTTTAGTGGCTTGTTTCACAACCGCACCATTATCTTGCGTGGTCATAGACCGGAACTTGTACACCGTAATTTGTTTACCATCTAACCCGTAACGCTTTTGTTTAAAAATAACGGGCCCTTTGGATGTAAGCTTAACTGCTGCTGCAATCGCTAACATAGGAACAGATATAAGCATTAAAATTAGAGTACTTAAAACAATATCTTCAAAACGCTTAAGAACGTCGCTCGCACCTTGGAACGGGGTGTCGTAAACACTTAGTGCTTGCACGTTACCTACTGTTTGCCAGCGAGCATTTAGTAGGTTGTACATGAAGAAGTTCGGAATAACATAAACGTTTGCCGTGGTGTCACTACACTGCTCTAATATGCTGCGAATTCGGTTTTCTGCACTCATCGGAAGGGCAATGTAGATGTAATCAACCTCATTGCGCTTTGCCATTTCTATCGCAGCTTCAATGTTGCCTAACACAGCCCCTTGCATCTCGTGTGGAAGGCGCTCTGGCTCACGGTCATCGAAGAGGCCATTGAACTTGATACCCAAGTGCTCATTTTGTTGTATCTGAAGTGCGACATTCGCGCCAAGTTGAGTAGCGCCTATTATTATAGAGCGACGTGAGTTCAAACCACTTTTTCGAATGCGAAATAAAAATTTTCGCATAACAAATCGCCACATAATTAGTACAACAAACGACGATGCGAACCACAGTAAAATTGCAGGCGGCGGAGTTTTAATTTCTTGAACGAAGAAGTATCCCATGGTCATAGTGCCCAGAATACTCAACATCCAAGTAATTGCGGCTGCGCGAAGCATTTCCTGGGTTCCATGACCGCGCCAAGACCGATAAAGCTCCACGCCTTCTGCTGAAATTTGAAAGCAAATTACATTGATAAATAAAAGGATAAGACTTGTCGTGTCTATCTGGTTTCCGTAATACGCAGCAGATGAATAATAAAGAATGGTAACAAGGGAAAGATCAATAAGTCTGTAAATCGTAGAAAAACCGCTCTGGTTTCTAACAACTAAACCACCGTTGGTATTAGGTTCTACCGGATGAGCTTTTATCGCTTTGTTAGATTCTACTCTATTGTCCATTTAGGTAATCTCTAGGTGAAAAGTGAAGGCCGCCGTGGATAGCTTGGTTGTTTTACTAGCCTGATCCAATTATTACGTGAACAGTAAAAACAGCTAATACGTTTGTCTAAAAGTAAGCAAGAGTCATGCCTATTAAAGGCGCGGTGTTTGGTGCTTTTACAACTATGTGTTTTTGACGCATTAATATTCGTCATATCAGAACCACTATTAACCATTGTAACAATATTGGACCAGTATTGTAATTTTATTACAGCAAACGATTTTATTTCGTACTAATTTGGTGCAGAAAGAGTAGAATGGCGCTCAAGTGCTTTCCATTAGTTATGTAAATACGATAGCATACTGGGCAAAATAGGGTGCCGACATATAGCTGAAACAATACCTAAGTACTTTATAAAATACTTTTGATTTAGCTAATGTGTCTGCGAGCGGCCGTTTGTTGAGCGCAGGCGAGTTAACGAAACTTTTTCTACGTTTAGTTAAGAGGCCAAAAAACGGCACGTCTATTGCTCGTGCTCAAATATAGTTTAGATATTCCGGTAAAAAAACACCAAAAATTGTAAAAGATGCAGATTTTTCTTTTACTAGAGCTATACGCTTGTGTAGTGGGTGAAAGCTAAACGAAGTTACCGTTATTAGATTGTCATTACAGATAGGTCATCGAAGGAAGGAAAAAACATGTTTAAAAGGACCAAAAGCATCATAGCAATGTCGGTAATTTGCGCCACCCCGACACTATATGCCCAAGAGGCCGGTCGAATTCAAGCAGGGCAGTTCGATTTAATTCCATCATTTTCATCGTCGATGGCTTATGTCGATAACGTCGCGTATGCGCGTGATGATGACCCTAAAATATATAGCTGGCGCGCTACGTTATCACCGGAACTAATCGCAGCTACAGAAGTAGATGGTAACCCAGTTCAAGTTGGTTATAGATTAGAACGCGGCGTTTATTTTTCCAGTGATAACGACGATTACACTGACCACTTTGTAGAAGCTTCGGGTGACTTTGAGTTGAACAGTCGCCATCGAATCAATGCTATCGCTCAATATGAAGACGGTCATGAAGACAGAGGCACCGGCTTCTCACTAGGCCTTGGTACAGCTATTACTACTCCTGACAGGTACAAAAGTACTTATTTTGGCGGTGAATACATGTACGGTGCCGCTACATCTGATGGCTTGCTAACGCTTAAAGCTAACCGTGAGACTCTTGACTATGATAGATCTGAACAAGCTTACCTAATTCGAGATCGTGTGAAAAATAAGGTGGGCGCTGAATTGGGTTATAGAATTGGTTCAGCGACTACTGCTGTACTTGACGTTACCCAAACCTACGTCAGATACGATAACCAAACCGGCATTGAAACACGTGATAGTGACGAAACACGCGTTCTATTGGGTGTTACTTGGGAATCAACTGCTGCAACAACGGGTTTTGCGAAAGTCGGTTATAAAGAGAAAGATTTTGAATCTGCGACTAGAAGCACTTTCTATGGGACTGATTGGGAGGTTGGAGTAGAATGGCAACCTGTTTCGTATTCAACGTTTCGTTTCTCTACCAACGCCGACACCCGAGAAACTAATGGTGAAGGGAACTTTATCCGAGGCAGAGATTATTCTGCATCTTGGAACCATGAGTGGTTAGAACGTTTAAGCTCTTCTGTAACCATTGCTCGTGAAACAAATGAATATGTACTTGATGATGACGGTATAGCAAACCGTGATGACGAATTGATGCGTTATTCAGCTTCTCTTAATTATCAAGCACGTCGTTATTTATCACTCTCGTTATTTTATCAATTAGCTGATCGTGACAGTAACAGAGAAGCTATAGGTTATGATAGAAACGTTGTTGGTTTATCCGCTGAGGTTACGTTGTGAAGAATAGTGTAGTTCTAAGCTTCTTCTTTATTTGTTATTTGTTCATTTCTAACGTTGTAGTAGCCCAAGAGGGCAACTTAAGCATGAGCCAATATCAATTAGGCTCTGGCGATAGAATTCAAATAAGCGTTTTTGGACAAGAAGACCTTTCAATGGAAGTTCGCCTTCCAGACGTAGGTACTATTAATTACCCATTTTTAGGTGAGATTAAACTGGTAGGTATGACAGCCGCTGAAGTAGAGCAACTTATCTACGAAGGGTTACTAGGGGATTACCTTATTAACCCATCTGTTTCTGTCGCTATTGTAGAATATCGCCCGTTCTTTATTGATGGTGAAGTTAAGCGCCCTGGCGGCTACGCTTATCAACCCGGTCTGTCAGTAAATAAAGCGGCCGCGTTAGCAGGTGGGTATACCGAACGTGCAGCGCGCGACAAAATTACCATCATTCGCGAAAAAGACGGCAGAACTAACGAGTTCACAGTAACGGTTAGCGATATGATCCAGCCTGGTGACATCATCACCATTAATCAGCGTTTCTTCTAAATTATACGTAGCGTTCAGGAATAAAAATGGCAGTAAATAGCAGGGAAGAGTTAAACGCCGGTGTGTTTGAAAATGAAACCATCGACATTGCTCACTATTTAGGAATTATAAAGCGTTACGCATTTCGTATTATTTCGCTAGCAATTGCGTTCACAATACTCGTGGCGCTTTTGGTAATGCGCATGACGCCTATGTATACCTCTACCACTACTATCTTGGTAGAAGCTGACAAAGCCAACGTTGTTTCAATTGAAGAGGTCTATGGCTTAGATACTAAGCGTAAAGACTACATGCAAACTCAGTTTGAAATATTGCAGTCGCGTCAAATTGCAGAGCGTACGGTAGAAAGCTTGTCATTATGGAACAATGAAGACTTTATGCCCGCTAAGGAAGAGCCAGGCATTGTAGACCAAATTAAGGCAAGCCTTCTGGAGGCACTGCCATTTTTGCCCCAAGAAGACCCAAAAGAGCTGACTGAAGAGCAAGTCCTAGCGGCTAAAAAGCGTAAAGCCACATCCTTATTAATGAGCGCGTTATCAGTAGAAATGGTAGATAACACGCAAGTAATGCGTATCACTGTTACTACCGAATCTCCGCAGCTGTCGGCTGAACTAGCTAACGCAGTTACCGATGTGTACATTGAAAACTACCTTCAAGCTAAGCTGGATATGACAGCAAAAGCGACGTCTTTTCTTACAGAAAGCTTAGAAGGATTGAAACAAAAACTAGATGTTGCTGAACGTAACTTAGCGAAGTTCTATGAAGAAAACCAAGTGGTAAACATTGATGGTGTAGTCGGTTTAGCTTCTGAAGAACTAGAGCAACTAAGTAAGCAGTTATTAGATGCACAGACGGCGCTTAAACTAAACGCGGTTATTTACAAACAAACACGTAATGATGTTTCATTAGATGACATTGCACGCTTGCCTGAAGTACTTAATCACCCGACTATCAGAGACGTTCGCCGAGATGAAGCTAAGGCAATGACGCGAGTGAGTGAGCTTAGTAATGTATACGGCCCGAAACACCCACGAATGATTGCAGCTAACGCTGAACTTTCTTCAATAAGAACAACACTAAACGGCCAAATACGCGACCTTATTAGAAGTATTACTACACAATATGAAGTATCGGAAGATCGAGTAGCTCAGCTTGAACGAGAAGTCTCTCGTGCTAAAGCAGAGTTCCGCGACTTATCTGGTCTGGATAATCAGCGCAAAGCCCTTCAGCGCGAAGTTGATATTAACCAGCAGCTATACAATTCATTTTTCACACGTTTAAAAGAAACAGACGAGCTGGGTGGTTTTGAATCTGCAAACGCCAGAGTATTAGATGAAGCGCTTCCAAACTATGTGCCTTCAAAACCTAACAAAAAGTTACTAATTGGCGCAGCATTCGTGTTCAGTATTGGTTTTGGCGTGTTCTTAGCTATAGCTATGGAAACGCTTAACAGTGGTATACGCTCGGTGGAAGATGTGGAGCGCAAGCTAGGCCAGCGCATGTTGGGTCTTATTCCATGGCTACCACATAAGAAAAAGACTGATTTGCCAGTTCGCTCGTTCTTCGACGGTAAAAAGCATCAATTTGCCGAGTCTGTTCGTACGTTGCGTACTAGCTTGTCTTTATTAAATTTAGACAAAGAGCAACAAGCTATAATGGTAACCTCAAGTGTACCTAAAGAAGGTAAAACTACGGTTTCTATAAACTTGGCATTCGCGTTAGGCCAGCTAGATAAAACGATACTTATCGATGCTGATTTACGCCGCCCTAGTGTAGGAAAGCAATTTAACGTTCCGAACTATCAGCCGGGCGTAGCCAACCTTATCTTGAAGTCACATACTTTAGATGAGTGTTTGGTTAGAGATGAAGAGTCTAATATCGACATCTTGTCAGCGGGTACTATCCCTTCTAACCCGCAGGAGCTATTGTCGGATAAAGGTTTCAACGAGCTTATTGAACTGTTAAAAACTCAGTATAAGTACGTTGTCATTGATACTGCACCTACTCAAGCGGTAAGCGATTCTATGCTAATTGCTAACTCTTGTGACTCGGTTATTTACGTTGTGCGTGCTGATAGTACCAGTGAAAAACTAATCAATAATGGACTGTCTCGCTTCTTACAGGTAGGTCACCGTCTTGATGGTGTAGTGCTAAATCAAGTAGACTTACGCAAATCAGGAGCAGCACAAAGGTACGCTGGGTTTTATGATCAATATGGATATACCAGTCATAAAAACAGCTAACAGCATTTATTGATAGACTTACATAGCCACATATTGCCTGGCATCGACGATGGTGCCAGGTCTTTAGACATTGCTTTGGAAATGGCACAGCAAGCTGTAGACGGCGGTGTTCGTCATATGGTCTGTACGCCTCATATCCACAAAGGTTATTTCGATAACTCCCTAAGTTCAATTAAGTTCGCGTTCGAGGAATTTCAGAAAGCAGTAAACGACGCATCTATTCCTCTTTCACTTTCCTATGCTGCGGAGGTACGCGTAAACGAACTTATTCCTATTTGGTACAAGCAAAGTGAACTACCTTTTTTAGGCCAGTATAATGGCAAGCATATTTTGTTGCTCGAAATGCCACATAGCCACGTACCACAAGGCTTAGAAGTTCTTATTAAATGGCTTTTAAAAAATAACGTACAGCCACTTATTGCACACCCAGAGCGCAATCGCGAGCTGTTAGCCGAGCAGCACAAATTTAGTTGGCTGCAGCGACAAGGCTGTATGTTCCAAGTTACCGCAGGTGCGTTAACAGGCCGCTTTGGCGACAAGGTAGAAGACTTTGCATTAGCTATGATGCGAAACAAAGCATTTCATGTGGTGGCGTCAGACACCCATGACCTTATACGTCGCCCCAACGATATGAGCGCCGCTTACGAAGTTGTGTCGGCATTCAGTGATGAATTTGCACAAGAAGTTTTTGTAACGCGGCCTGGTGCGATAGTATCGTTCGAACCAAAAAATGAACCAATCAATGACTAGCCGTTTACTCAATACCTTCACAAATAACAGCTTAATACTGAAGTGGGTAATGGTGGCGCTTGCCGGTTTCTGTTTTTTGTGGAGTATGCAGCTTTTCATTGCGGGCAATGCATATTACAGCGTTAAAAATGACATTGAGGGTTGGCAACTAAGCCCTGACAAAGCTTCAATAAAGAGAATTGACAGTGGCCTTGGCAAAATTGGCAACGCTATTGATTATTTCCCAGACAACGCTCTGTATTATCAAATACAGGGGCAGTTATTTGAGTGGAAAGCGGTTATTGAAAAAAGAAGTAAAGAATCAGGCGATGCTGAACTAGGTTTGAAGAGCACTAGTGCTAACCTAAACAATGCGGCACAAAGCTATGAAAAAAGCCTGTTATTGCGGCCTACTTGGAGCGGCAGCTGGATTGGCTTGGCATCTGTAAAGCTGCTGCGTGATGAATTAGATGATGAGTTTTATCATTATCTAAAAAACGCCAAGCAAGCCGGCCCACAAGATGCCATAGTGCACAAGTTTATTGTGGAGTTTGGTTTAGAAATGTTTAGTGCAAGGTCTATTCACTACGTAAAAATTAAAGAGCAATTGAAGCTGCATTTGAATTTAGGCCTTCAAAACCCGCTTAGCAGAGAGTTTGTGTTAAATTCAATACAAAAGCACAATGCGAGTGAAACCGTTTGTAGATGGTTGCGTGACGCCAGTTACCCAGTTCGAAAACGCATTCCTGAATGCATAACTTATGATTAGCTAGCCTTTTCCATTTAGCCAATCCCAAAGGCCTAGTGAAAACCCTTCAAAAAGATTAATACCCAGCCAGCTTTTCAATATATACAGCAGCACTAAGCCTAACACTAAAGATACGCATAAGAATAAAGCAATAACCGCTGCCATCACTAGTTTGCCTATGCGGCTTTCGGTACGCGATAGGTCGCGCTTGTCTCGGCCTGCCAATAAAACGAAGTAATATCGGCTTCGCAGTAAACCTATAGTGCCTCTTACATCAACTTTGTGGCTACCCCATCGCCGACCGGCAAGGGCTGTGTTTAAGTGAAACAGTTGGTCTTCTGTAAAAGAATCGGCAACATTTTTAGGCATACGTTCCAGCATATGTTGAACGTTTGGCTCTTCTTTTATCGGTCGCTTTATCTTTAATACCACACAAATCCCCTTGTGTTATAAAACCAATGCTGGTTATTTATCTTGTCTTCCCATAGGTATATCGCGGCTTAACGCACCTAGCGCTAACAGTATAATAAATATAGCGGTATTCGCTGGCGCTTGCAGGGGGAAATCCACTGTACTATGTAAGGCCATGCCGATAAATGCCATAACCGTAGCAAAGGCTGTTCCCCTTGGCAGTGGATGTCTGCGGTGTCGAATTGCGCTTAGGGCGCTTTTAGCACACAGCAAAACGAGCAAAGCTATAGCGGCTGCGCCTACTATGCCAAACTCAATAGCAAACTGAAGGTATTCGTTGTGAGCATGATCGTAAAAGTGCTGAATAGATTCACTTTGTACCTGAGGGTATACCGTATAAAAGGTACCTCCGCCTGTACCGATAATTCCATATTTTGAAAGAAGGGGCAGGGCATCAGTAACAACTTCATCCCTGCTTTCTTGGGTTAGGTTTGTTTGTTCTAAGCGTTGCTGTACCTGCTTAAGTCCAAAAAGGCTACTAACAATAAGAATGTCGATTACCAGCATACTGATAAATAGCACTACATAACTTTTTTGACGCGGTTTAAAGTAAATTAAGCCTAGTGTGGCGGTAATAGTCATGGCTATGAAAAAAGCGCTGTTACCCATTCTAGAGCGAGACATAACTAACGCGATAACCATAATAATAATGCCAATACGAAACAGCACTTTATTGCTTAGCCAAAAACGCACTATTCTACGTAATCGCTCTCTAGCGCTGGAGCCATTTCGAACTCGCAAGCTAGCTATCATGTAACCAATGGCAGCGCTTAAACATAGCAAAAGAAAATTAGCGTAGTGGTTCTTATACACAAAACTTCCCGTTGCGATATGCGAAACAGGTAACTTAAACACCAAGCTATACTGCAGACCAGACAATACTTCTAACGAACCATATACAGCCTGAAACACGCCTGCAGCACTTATCACTATCAATATATATCGAAGTCGCTTGCCAGTATTAACCAAAGTCAGCGTTATAAAAAATAAGAAACAATAGGCGAGGGACTTAAAGAATATTACGTCGCTTTGGCCCACATCGAAGCTAAGAGGTAGCGATTGCGAACTTATACTTTCCATGCCCTGAACATTTTCATTAAGTAAAAAACTAACGCGTTCGGGGCGTAAAGCTTCAACCAAAGCAAAGGGCAGAGGGACTATATTGATAAGCTGCCACGTTAAGAATACTAACCATACAATTACCAGCAGTTTGTATTGTTTGTATAGCTTTGAAAGTAGAGATTTGTGCGTAAGTAATAAAATGCCGCCAAGAAAGAAAACCGACATTTGCATGAGTGCCCACGCCCATGGGCGATTGGCACCTAGTGATAAAGGCAGCCAGAACAAGGTAAACAAAAGAAAACCGAAAAGAAACTTTTCGGTTTTGTGAGTATTGAAAGTAGGCACTTACAACGTACTAGCTTAACAGTCTAATGAGAGGGCTCCTTTAGTTCGCTGAAATAGTGGTATCGCCACCGCCAGCACCAGCAGCACCAGTACCTACACCTAGCGGAGAGAACGTATTTCCAGCCGCGCCTGCAGCAGTTGCCGTTAAGGTACTAGGGTCTACACCCGCATTAATTACTGCTAATAGCGCATCTTCTTCGCTGATAACCTGCATTTGAAGCGCGATGTTGTAAATTTCGTTAGCGTCTTCTGGGAACATTAGAATAGCGATAGTTACTACTTGTTCTGGTTGTTCCGGCAATTCACCAAAACCTGCTATAGCAATTTCAAACCCAGTAGCGTTATCATTCAGAAGAGCAACCATCGACTGATAAGCAGTTTGGTTCTCGGTTAGGTACGATAAACCTGCGGCATCAAAAAACATACCTTCACTAAGTACGGTCTGGCTTACTTCACTAGCGGCTTGCTCAACCGCGGCACCTTCTTCAATTTCGGTAACTAAAAGGTTTCTAACTTGTAGGCCTGGTACGCTACCTTCTTGTGCAAAAGAAACTGTCGAAAAAGCGATTAAAGCGCTTAAAAGCACAGATAAAAAAACGTTGCTACGCATAACTTATCCTTAGATTAAAAACGTCGGGTTAGCTTCTTGCTAACGCCATATGGCCATATTGTACAACAAGTGAACGTACAAGATCTCGCTTTTGTTGTACATCTATTCACTTATGCTCATTTTACGCGTGTATTAATACTGCCACAGCGAAGGTTTCGCAAAATAAAACCCTTGTTGATATGAAACATCTAACTTTGATAAAGCGACACATTCCGCTTCATTCTCAACAAGTTCAGCAATAATGTTAATACTTAACCCACGAGCGATACTCAATAAACTACTTACAAATAGCTGACTGTCTTTGTCTGAGTGAATATCTTTCGTAAGTTTGCCGGAAATTTTTACAAAATGGGGCTGAATTGCCCTCAACCCAGCTAGTGATGCAAGATTGTCTCCAAAATGTTCAATGGTAATCTTACAGCCTAAATTAACCAGCGACTTACAAAATGATACCGCGTCGCTTTTATGGTGTATTAATGCAGAATCTTCTAATTCAAAGATCAAACAGGTGCATAACGCTTCATTTTGGTTCAGTACACCTAATAACCACTGTCTAAACGAAGCATTGGCTAGCGACGCGTTTGCGATGTTAATGGCTACGTTGCGTTTATCTTTTGCTAGCTTATTAAGCACTAGGCTTACCACCAACTTATCTACCTCAGGAATTAAGTTCAAGCGCTCTGATGCCGGAATTAATTGAGACATTGGTATTGGGTTGCCAGTATCTTTGTCTTTAAATCGTGCAAACGCCTCGAAATAAGCGGGCGTGTTTTGGTCAACGTTCATTACAGGCTGAATAAGTATATCGGCGTACTGTTGGTCTAAAATTTGGTTTAAACGCTCTTTCCACGCCGTATTGCTGTGAATATGAGAAAGCTCAGAGGCAAATTGCCAGCCATTGGGTTGCTTTGTAGCTGCCATAAGCGCGCTATCAGCATTTTCCATAATTTCAGAAAAAGATTGCTGGTCATTGAATTGCGCTGCACCTATCCATACTGCCTTACTGCCATCTTTAAGCGGGTTATAGTGTGACAAAGTGGTATTAAGTACCTGCAGGTGCGCTTCGCACTCTTGTTTTGTCATTGCCTCTGTCACCAAAACAAAATCAGCGCCCGATATCCTAAACAAAAATGATGTTTCTTGAATGCTAGACGAGAAGTTTTTAAGCTCTTCAGCTACTCCAGTAACATACTTATCACCATCTTGTGCGCCTAACGTCATGTTGATAGCGTTTAGTTGTGCAAGACGTATTAAAATTACATAGCCTTCATCCGAGGTGGCAGTTTTACTCAATAGCGCGTTCATATGGCGGGTGAAAGCGTTTCTATTTTGCACACCGGTCAGACTGTCTTCAAAAGCTTGAATTCTGAACTGCTCGGCCTTCTGGGTTAACTCTTTAAACATTACCTCAACAGACGAAGAAAGCCGGTTTACCGCCTGAGTTATAAAAGACAGCTCTTTCGTAAAAGGCTTGTAGTTAATGTGAGAAAACTTTTGATTTTGAATATCTTCAATTTTGTTTACCACAATACGAAGGGGTTTTGTAATGGCAGTAATGATAAAGAGCAGGGCAATATAGGCAAAAACGAAGGCTGCAAAAAACATAAACGCACTTTGTTTAACGCTTTCCCACAAGGTTTCATTTGCAAGCCCTGGGTGACTTTGAACGGCAAGCTCACCCGCCATCGTCCAACCGTCATTCAATTCTGTTTTTTCGACGGGTGGGTTAACTTCTACAATGTCGGTAAACCAAGTAGGAACAGTATCAACCGTGTTTGGATTACGCCGTTCAATCAGTAAATTGCCTTCCATGTCGGTAATGGTGATGTACTGATAGAAACCCCTATCGAAAATAGCGTTTACCATGGTCTCAGCCACAATAAGGCCGTTAGCGTCGCCTAAATATGGGGTGATAGATAGCCCCAACGAAGTCGCAGTATCTTGCGCGTGGGTGGCAAGCTGCTCGTTTACATACTCTCTGGTTAACTTAACGTTTATTATGAAAGAACCAGCAAAAACTAGTATTAAAAAAACGAGTAAGCTTGTACTTAGTTGGGTAGATAGTCTCATTATTCTTCTTTATCTCCGTACATAACGCGGTCTAGCCGCTCTACCATATCGTCCCACATCTTCATCGGGCCGCTTCCCCTCAGCTTACGGCCCGTTCCCATAGCTTTTGCGGCCCACAAGCCGTTACCATTAAAGCTATAAATGGGTGACAAATCTCTTCTTTTATTAGCAGGCAATATACGCCTATTTATATTATCCAAAACAAGTGGAATAGAGGTTGGGGTTTCATAATACGCCAAAACCATGTGGGGTTGGCGTAATTCTAAGGCGGTTACATACATTAATCGCAACTGTTGTTCTGGAATACCAAGTTCAAGTAAAGAGAAATATTTGGCAATAGTGTAGTCTTCACAGTCGCCAGCACCCGTGGAAATAAACTCAATTGGTGTTGCCCAATAATCTTTTTGTTGCCAGTGAACAAGGTCGTCTACAAAATCAAAACGGTTAAAAAAGCGGTTTATCTGATAAAGCTTTTCGTCTAGGTCTTCGCTTTGTAACTCAGCAACCAATTGTCGCCAATTGGCAACATCTTCTTTTGCTTCGCTGCCATAGACTGAATTAATACGTGCATAAACTTGTTCGGTGAATACGGTTTTTTGTTGGGCAATGGGTGAGGTAACAGCCAATAAGGTAAGACCTACAACAACAGCCGAGCGAACAGCGGTTAACATGCTGCGCACAGTTAATTGGGTAAGAAAAGGCAAGCAAAAACGTTTCTTTTGGTGCAAACCGTGGGTACTTTATGCAATAGATTAAGGCAAGTGTAAAAAATCTTTCACTACCATGCTATAGCATAGCTTGCCTACCAATAAGACAATGATGGCAAACTTATTAAGAACTTGAAAGGCATTTTGGAAGCCAAGAAGTTTTTTTGTTTGTTATTGATCTTTTGGCACATTTTATGTTTAACCTATCTTCGAATAGAGTTTTGAACATATAAGTACAGGGTGTGGGTTATGAACTCGCACACCTTCTGGTATCATTACCAAGCTTTGTAGTAAATTTACAACGAAAAGGAACTTTCATGGAGTACTCAGCGCGTCCAGCGGTGTTTATCATTAATTCACTTGAAGGCGGTGGCGCTGAACGAGTAATGGTTAAACTGTTAACCATAATGCAATCTTATTTCGTTGCTAAAAACATTCCTGTACATCTAATTCTGCTAGACGACTTGCCTGAATCTCAAGTTTGCCCCGAGTGCGTTAATAAAGTAGTGCTTAATTCCCAAGGCAGTTTAGTTTCAGGTTATAAACAGCTTAAGCCCGTTCTAGCAGAACTAAACCCTGAATATTGCTTTAGCTTTTTAACGCGAAGTAACTTCTTGAACGTTACATTAGCCAAGCGCTTAAAGTTTAAAGCTATAATAAGCGAGCGGGTTAATACAACAAGTCACCTTTCTGGCGGCCTAAAGGATAGCGTAAGCCGTTTGTTGGTTCGTTTGCTTTACAACAAAGCCGACAGCGTTGTAGCTGTATCTGAAGGCGTAAGAGCTGACCTTATCGATAACTATTCAGTATCAAGAGATAAGATATCGGTGTTGTACAACCCTTACGATATCGACCAACTTCAGATTCAGGCTTCAGAAAGTGTGTCGGACCTACCGACTAAGCCTTACATTATTGGGGTAGGGCGCTTAGTTAAGAATAAAAATTTCTCTTTACTACTTAACGCCTATGCTAAAGCTAACATAGCAGAAAACTTAGTAATTCTGGGCGTGGGCGATGAAGAAGCCAACCTTAAAGCGCAAGCTAAAGAACTAGGAATTGATAGCAAGGTTCAGTTTCTTGGTTTTAAAGCAAACCCATACCCTTATTTAAGTAATGCCGAATACTTTGTAAGTACGTCGAATGCTGAAGGGTTTCCTAACGCCATTGTTGAAGCTATGTGTTTAGAAAAAGCAGTGATAGCAACAAACTGTGAATCGGGCCCTGCGGAAATAATTGCCGAACAATACCCTTACAGAGTAACTGGCGCTAGTGAGGAAAAAAACGGTATTCTGTGTGAGTTAAATAACGCTGAAGGTGTTGCAAGTGCGTTAAGCTCATTCAGTGATGAAACCGTTCGGGTATCTTACGCTGCAAAGAGCAAAAGCTGTGCAAAGCAATTTTCTTACAATGCCTTTCAAGAAAAAGTAATAGCCATTATTGAAAAGGTTTGTAAATAAACATGTTCGAAGGGTTAAAGGTAGTTGTTGGCCTAATTAGCTTCATTATGGTGTATCGCACCATAACGGGTAACTGCAATAAATATTTAGCGTTTGCTATTTGCGCTATTTGGCTGCGATTCTTTTTGTCAGCGTTTCATACTATTACTTACCCTTCTTTGGTAGCGGGTTTTTCGATTAATGCGCTTTCAAGCATATCGGTTGCTGGGCTTGGGCTTTTCTTTTTACCGTTTGCAGTATTTACCCTCAAGAAGCTTTTTCCATTCTATCTATTTTTTGCTGTAATCGCTGTCAGCGGTTTTGTGAATATGAAGATACCAGGTGCAATAAATGTATTGGTTAAATGGTGTTACTTTTTAGTTCTGGCAGGGGCATTATTTCTTTCTATACGAGTTCAAGGACAACAGGAAACTTTTAAAAAGCTATTAGTAGCATTTGTGATGCCGGTAACAATGCAAGTATTGTCTATTCTACTAGGACATGCAAAAGCAGCAGAAGCAGACGGTTCAACCAGCTTTATCGGTGGCTACAACCACGAAGCCGCTTTTTCAATGATCATAGTTAGTTTCATTTTTGTAATAGGGCTAACTAAGCCAAACTCCATTCGCTTCAGAACTAGCTTATTTTCTTTAGCTATTTTGTTACTTGTTCTAGTGAATTACAGAACTTCAGTGCTTACGATTTTGCCTATAGCGGCCGTTTTTTATTTCACGCTAGTTGAGCAGAGGTTAAAGCCATCGCAAAAGGTGCCTGTGCTGACAATCGTCTCTATGGTTATCGTTGCATCGTTTATGGTTTTGTCATTTACCATGCGTGAACGCTTCTCTGATGTAGGTCTTTTAATTAGTAACTTAGATATTATTTTTAAAGCGCCAATATATTTTAGCGAAGCCGAAAAAGACATTATGTCGGCTCGCGTATTTATCTGGAGTCAATATATAGATGGGTTTGTGAATGCTAATGCTCTTAACCAGTTAATTGGGTTTGGACCTGACTCCTGGAAAGGCGTATTTGCAAAATACGCACATAATACGTATGTATCCAATCTTTTCGAGTATGGAATTATTGGCCTCGCTGCGTTTATTTTTATGTGTATATATTCATTAAACCAAGCGTTAAAAATTAGCAAAGCCGGTTTATCTAAAATAGTAGCCTTTTCTATTATTGGTTTTTTAATAATGAATATGGCAACAATGCCGCTGTGGAACATTGAGGGCTTAATATTCTTTGCGATTCTAATTAGTGTTGTTCTTGCTTTAGCGACTTCGAATAAGCCTATTCATACAAACTTATACAACAAACAAGTCATGAGGTCCGCCAAATAATATGAAAATATGTGCGATAGGTTTACGTGGAATCCCCGATGTTATGGGGGGCATAGAGTCACACTGCCAACAGTTGTACCCACGTATGGTAGAAAAGGGTGATTCAGTAGTAGTTATTGCGCGTTCACCTTATGTAAGCGGAAATAAATATACCTACAGAGGTGTAGACGTAGTTAGCGTATGGACCTTAAAACATAAATTCTTAGAAACCTTTATGCATACTTTTTTTGCGATTCTGTACGCAAGAATATTTGTACATCCAGATGTAGTTCATCTTCACGCTATTGGGCCTGCTTTATTTGCTCCGCTCGCAAGGCTGTTAGGCATGAAAGTTGTAGTAACACACCACGGTGCAGATTATGACCGACAGAAGTGGAATGGATTAGCGAAGTTTATCCTTAAGTCTGGCGAAAAAATGGGTGTGTTATTTTCTAACAAAATGTTTGTTGTAGGAAAAACCTTAACTAACAGGTTAAAAAAGCAATTTCCGAATCAAGCTGAAAAAATTAACTATGTGCCTAACGGCATGCTTCCTTCGTTTACGGGGGACATAAGTGCAAGTGCACTGCCTAAAGAATTACCGATATCTTCACAGGGATATATTTTAACTGTAGGTAGACTAGTACCCGAAAAAGGATTTCACGATTTAGTTACTGCGTATAAGGCATCCAATAGCAATTTGAAGTTAGTAATTGTCGGACAAGCGGATCACCAAGATGAATACGCATATACATTAGTGCAACAAGCCAACGACAATATTATTTTCGCTGGTCGAAGATCAGGCGATGAGCTTAAAGCACTATACAAGCATGCAAAAGTATTTGTATTGCCGTCTTACCATGAAGGTTTACCTATAGTTGCACTTGAAGCAATTAGTGCAGGTACGCCCGTTGTTCTCAGTGATATTCTACCTAATAGGGATATTGAAGCACCGAAAGATAGCTATTTTGAAGTAGGAGTTACTTCAGCTCTGGCTGACAAATTAACTAATTTAGATTCTTTAGACTTAGAGTTAGACCAAAATACGTATTTGTACATTTTTAACTGGGACCGGATTGCTGAAAATACTCTTAGTTTAATCAAAAGCGTTTTTACAAAAGGTGATAGCAGGTGAGCTTGAAAATTTCAGTAGTCATTACGACCTACAATCGACCGGACTGTCTCTTAGAAGCGCTAGGTGGTGTTACAAGCCAGCTATATTCGCCATTTGAAATTATCATTATTGACGATAATTCGAGTCAAACATACGAAAGTGCTATGCCTGCTATTAGTGCACTTGGAGCCAAGTACTTAAGACAGAATGTCTCTTGTGGTGCAAACAAGGCTAGAAATTTAGGTGTTAAAGAAGCTAGGGGTGAAGTAATTGCTTTTTTAGATGATGACGATATTTGGCTACCAGAATATCTAACAACTTTGGTTGGTCATTACAAAGCTGGCGCCGATGCTATTGTTTCTGGATTCAAACAATTAGGTAATGAAGATGTGGTGGTTGTGAACAATGACGAAGAGGTTACTAAAAAATCACTTCTTCGTGGAAACACCTACTGCGGGATGAGCGGATTTAGCGCCAGGCGTGAACTGTTGTTGGTAAACCCTTTTGATGAGCTACTAAACAATGGTCAAGATTGGGACATGTATGTAAGGCTTTTTCAGCAAGGCGTTAAGTTTAAAAATATACCTGAGCCAATCTTTTTGTATAGATTTCAAAATGAAGATGGGATAGGTGCGAAAGTGCGTAAAATGAAACCTACAGACATTGATAAAAGGCTGGGTTCTGCGTATAAGCATAAGACTTTTCTCGGTGACTATTGGTTTAAAAAACGTGTCTGTGAGCAGATTTTATTTTCTCTTAAACATAAGAATGAAAAGTCGCGCTGGATTATTCAAGCGCTAAAAATGGCAGGGTTTAAGGCTACGTTCGTTTTCTTTTATAACGCGCTGAAACGTAAAGTACTTAATAAACCAATGTCCATATAAGATTGCTTCATTCAATTTTCTCTTACTTAAAAAATAATCAAATATGTGGTTCACATGACTTCAAAAGTAAAGGTTTCTGTAATCGTTCCCGTATGGAATGATGAACGAAGAGTTGTTAAATGCATTAACGCGTTAAAGAATCAACAGTTTGTACCTGAAGCTTACGAAATAATAATTATTGATAATGGTTCTACTGATAGGACTTTTGAAGAAATTCAAGGAATTGAAGGTATCACTGTTTTACAAGAGCTTAAGCCAGGTTCCTATGCTGCACGAAACAAAGGGCTTTCGGTTGCTAAAGGACACTACGTAGCATTTACAGACTCTGATTGCGTGCCAGATAAAAACTGGTTGGCTTCTCTTATTGAGTGTGCCGAAACTCAGAGGGATATAGGTGTAGTCGCGGGTGATGTTAGTTTCTTTAAAGATGAAGCGGATGAGATTGACGATGCATCTCTAGCATACGAGAGCTTTTTCTCAATGAATCAAGAAGAGTATGCGAGGAAAGGCGTTTGCATTACAGCAAATTGGCTGTCGAAAAAAAAGACACTTCTCGAGTTAGGTGGGTTCAACGCCAAACTTAAATCGGGAGGAGATCATGATATGGCAAAGCGACTTACTAACAATGGTTTAAGTGTTGTTTTTTGTAAACAGGCAGTAGTTGCTCACCCAGCCAGAAATAAGCAAGAAATTCTTAAGAAAAGAAGGCGGGTTATCGGTGGCTCTTGGGATAAAACAGACGGCAAACTCAAGTCCATAAAGCTGCTTTGGGAGGCCGTTAAACTATATATCAAGCGTACGCTTCTTGTGTTTTTTTCGAATGAAGCCTCCCTTAAACAAAGGTTGTCGGTCTTTGGAATCATATCAGCGATATTCTTTGTATCGTTATCAGAAATAGCGAAGCTCACAGTTGGTCAACAAAGTACAAGAAGCTAAAAGGAATAATATAAATTGAGCAGGATAGTAAGTGCTACTTCATGGACGACATTATCTACTATTGTTAACCTAGCATTAACAATGATTCAGCTTGCTGTACTGGCGCGAATTCTTGCACCATCTGTGTTTGGGCAGTTTGCCGTTATTAACATGGTAATGGAGATATTTGTTGCATTTGCACTTGGAGGTATTTCAAATTTCCTTATTTTTAGACAAGACGCAGATCAGAGTACTAATAATGCGATTTACTACCTAGCACTAGGAATTGGCAGTGTTTTCAGCGTAGTTTTTTACCTAGTTACACCAATATTAGCGACAGCGCTTGGCTATGAAGAAATAATAGAAGAACTTAAGGTCGCGACCTTAATGTTGGTAATATCTTCTCTAGCCTCACAATATCAGGCTGTTGGAATGAAGCGTTTTAAGCATAAGCGCGTTGCACAGATTGATATTATTGCTAAAACAGCTTCATTCATTTTTGCAATCAGCAACACACATTTAGGATTACTATGCTTGGTCGGAAGTGTTGTTATATACCAGTTGGTTAGATTGATTGGTTTTATGGCTGCATTGAGCAAAGATATGAATCTTTCACTTCATGTAAACAAGTCTATTTACCGAGAGGCATTTAATTACGGTATCTTTGATTTTGGTTCTCAAGCCCTTAATATTCTTGGAAGGCAGCTAGACGTAATCATTCTTTCTATTACTTTATCCAATAGTCAGTTAGGGGTCTATCATGTACTTAAACAGCTAGCAAGCAGGCCCGCGCAAGCATTACAGCCAATAATCAACAAAGTAGCGTTGCCAGCGTTTGGAGAGATTAAAGAAGTCTTACAGAGGTTCAGTAGAACATACAAAGACTTTTATATTTTACAGCTGTTTGTTCTTGCATTTGTTTATGTCCCTTTAATTATTTTCCCAGAATTAGTAGTCAGTCTATTTTTTGGAGAGGAATACTCTTCCCAATATTTAGTGTTTGCTGTTCTTTCCTGTTTTTGGTTTGTTCGGGTATTTAGTTCAAATTTAGTAGGGCCGCTTGTTCAGGCTACAGGTCAAACCCGCAAGCATTTTACTTGGAATATAGCTATTCTTATACCAAATGCATGTGTTATCTATCTTTCTTCAAGTTTTGGAGTTCTGCCTTTAGTCGTGAGCATGCTTACTTTTCAAACTATCCTTTTCCCTTTAGTCAATTATTATTTTGCTGGACCAATTGCCAATGTAACATTCAAATATTCGGTTGGTGCAATGCTTACCGTTATATCATCTATTGCAGTCCCGTTACTAATCACAAAGTTTTTTATTGCTAGGGCAGTTCCAGATGTCTTTCTGCTAAAAGAGTCTTTAGTTGCCTTATCTACGGTTAGTGCTTCATTACTTTTATTTATTCAATACAAAGAAATAAAATCTTCTATTCAAAGAGTAAAAGGCTTTTAATATGTCTAGTAATAAAAGAGTGTTATTTTTCGTGAGGTCATTCCCTGTTTTATCTCAGACGTTTGTTATAAACCAGGTAAAAGACCTCGTTGCGAGAGGTATGGATGTCCACGTTCTTAGTGTTAATCCAACTATAGAAGCAGAAGATACTCTTCGCTCTATCTTTGGCAGTAACTGGCGAGAAAAAGTCAGTTACCTTAAGCCATGTAAAGAGTCTAAAATGTTTTACGTTTGGTCGCTACTAGGATTATTTTACTCATTAACATCAGTACACCGACTTAAGCTCGTTAAAATTGCATTCTCTTTTGTCAAAAAGAAAAACTTTTTTCTAGCCAAAGAAATCCTCTCGATTGCCTGGTTATTAAGAAATAAAGAGATAACTGCGAGTGTATGCATTGCTCACTTCGGTAGTAGCGGCGTCATATTTGATTATTTTCGCCAGGCCAAGCTTTTAAAATGCAACAGGCAGTTTACTATATTCCACGGATATGAAATAAGCCGATACGATGAATTGGAAGTATGGGAAAATGAATACGGCAAACTTGGAGGGGTTTTACTACCAATAAGTAACCATTGGAGAGAAAAGTTAATCTCTTTAGGCGTCAAAGAAAATTCAATTAACGTTTTACATATGGGAGTAAATGTCGAGAGGTTTACGTTTAACGATAAATCAATAAGTAAACCTTTACGAGTTCTTTCTGTTGCAAGAGCTACAGAGAAGAAAGGTCTTAAATATGCTATAGAAGCGATACTCGATTCTGACTTGGATGTTGAATACAATATTATTGGAGACGGTAACCAACTTCCGGAGCTAAAATCATTAGCGTCGGCTCATGCAAATGGTTCACGTATTAAGTTCAAAGGCGCTCAGTCTTCTGATTATGTTGCTCAGTCACTTTCATCATCGGATGTATTTTTACTTCCTTCAATACGTGATAGTAATGGTGACAAAGAAGGTATTCCTGTTTCTTTAATGGAGGCTATGTCGTGTGGCGTAATTGCTCTATCAACTTATCACAGCGGAATTCCTGAACTAATAGAAGATAGAAAAACTGGCTTCTTGGTACCTGAAAAGTGTGCTGATGGTATTCAAGAAAAGTTAGTAGAAATAATTGAACACAAAAATTTAACTGATATAAGAAGACGGGCGCGAGTAAAGGTAGAAACAGAGTTTAACGCAAAAACCTTGATCGATGACCTAGTAAAAATTACCGAAATGAATCCTTAGTAGTATCGAGGTTAGCTAGCACCTATCTTGATGACAAAATTATTCACCATTCAATAAAGCCCCAAGTTCGAAGAGAATTATATATTTAAACTTTTAGTGTCAGCTAAATTTACACTCTAATTAATCTTTATTTTAAATTTTTAGGTAAGCTGTTGATGTATAAGTTAAATATTGGGTTGGCCTGTGTTTTGCTTAAATGTTTATCAGTTAGTTGTAGTTCAAACACTTATCGAGGTTAATAATGAAGAAGTACATAGCAGCGCTATTGGTTATGCTAACAACGACAGTAGCCCATGCAGCGTTAATTGAATATAAATTTACCGCAGTAGACAGCACGTTTGACCCAAGCGAGAGTCTATTGGACTATATTAATAACAGTACGTCAGTAACGTCCTCTAATGTAACTTCGTTTGATATGGTGAACTCTGAAACTCAGTCCGTTTCACTTGTATCTTTTGAGTTTGATTTCTCGTCTCTTGTTGAGTTCACACTCTTTGCTGGACTTGACGCCGATTATGGTGCAGAAATCTACATTAACGGAGTCAACGTTTTAGATACGGAACAGAATCTTTGGTGGAGACGTTCATGGAATAATTCAGCTGTCCAAAGCGTTGATGCAACAACTATCGGCCTGACACAAATCGACATAGTATGGGCTGAAGACTGCTGTGGTGGTCAAAGCAGCATAGCGTTTTCGTCAGATCTTATTGGTGGAGATTTGTTGATTCTAAATGACCAAAACATTCAAGCGTTGAATGCTGCATCATCTAGCAATGTCACTCAGGTTCATGAGCCATCAGTTCTACTTCTTTCATTGATGGGAGTGTTTTTCATCGGTGCTAGACGTCTAAAAAAGTAGTAAGAATTATTAAATAAAAAAACCGCCTAAGCGGTTTTTTTTTGGTCAATATTCTTGTACTTCGTTGAATATCTTTCCATAAAGGTTGT
Source organism: Alteromonas sp. S005 (assembly GCF_036864475.1). Taxonomy (NCBI): domain Bacteria; kingdom Pseudomonadati; phylum Pseudomonadota; class Gammaproteobacteria; order Alteromonadales; family Alteromonadaceae; genus Alteromonas; species Alteromonas sp. S005. The sequence goes on from NZ_JAZETN010000006.1 coordinate 193,184, forward strand.
TAGCAACGTATTACTTTCATATTGATCGTGTCCGTCCGGCAATCCCACATAACGCTTAGCAAACTGCCATGGTAGTAGTTGCTCGATGTTCGGTTCCGGCATGCTGAGCTCATCAAGGCAAGTCATCACATACTCGAACACATTGAGGTCGTTGGCCTTTGCCGTTTCGATAATGCTGTAGAGCACTGCGCTGGCGTTTGCGCCTGTAGCGGTTTGGCTGAACAGCCAGTTCTTTCTACCTATGACGAATGGCTTAATCGCGCACTCAGCGCGATTATTATCGATATTTAGTTGGCCGTCGAGTGTGTAACGCGCCAGCTTTTCCCGTTGGTTCAAGCAGTATTGTATCGCTTCGCCTAATTTGGTTTTCGGTAACACTTGTTGAACTGATTTCATTAGCCATGCGTGAAGCTGATTGAGCAACGGTAGGCTCTTTTCTTGTCTGGTGAGGTAGCGCACTCCCACCGTTTTATCTTTTAACTGTGTTTCTATTCGGTAGAGTTTTTGGATGTGATTGAGTGCCCAGTCTGCTTTGCCACTGCCTTTTTTACCCGCACTTTTTTGGCTTCCATAAACTTACGACGCGCATGGGCCTAGCAACCGATGAGTGTGGCTTGCGTTTGTTCATAGCCTTGATAGCCGTCTACTTGCAGGTAGCCGTTATAGCCATCGAGGAAGTCTACTGCGCATTGCCCAGTGCGACTATTGTGATAATCGTACAGCACGATATTAGGTGTCTTTATGCCAGGTATATTCCCCGCAGGCGAGTCAGCGGCACTGGCGTACAGCCACATATAGCTGTTCGCTTTTTCAGACTCAACAACCTTCAACGTAGTTTCATCCGCCGCGATAACAGGCTGTTTTAGCAGATGTTGATGAAGCTGGTCATAGAGGGGAAGTGGACAGAATATCGCGACGTCGGGTATAGTAAGTTTGAACGTTAATCTGCTGCTGACGACAAAACTCTACCGCAGTGAGTCCGCTTTGCTTTTACTGCTCGAATAAATTGAGCCAGTCTTGCACTTCTCTTCATTGATATTGCGGCATGGTCATTCTCCTTAGTAAAGAGAACACCATGCCGTAGCTAATTTATGAATTGAATGTGGGGATTACCGGACGGACACGTTAAGCAGAGGCCAAAGCGATACAGCAGAAAGAAAAATGCCGTTCACCTTAAGTGAACGGCATTAATATCTAGCTCCTTTGTTGTTTGTTATCACCGACGCCGTGGTGATTTAATAAAGGCTGTCGGAAGTTGTATAGTGTTAAAAAGAACAGGCCTCTAATTAACACTTAAGTTTTTATCTAACACGGCTTCGTAAATAGTCCGGTCTATTTCGGTCAACTCGTGAATTCTATCCATTACCGCATTATTATTATAGATCTCTTGCGCTTGCTCATTATTAGGCGTGGTATTTTTACTACTAACTTTTATATTAACACCGAACTTGTTGTTAAACTGTTTTTTCCAACTATCTAAATGTTCGAGTACTCCGACACTCGCAAAATTTTCAATATTTTCAATTGCAGAATCAATTGCTTCGTCTTTATGAGCTAAAATTTCTTCGGGTGCACTAAATTTTGAAAAGAAACGAGCGTAGGTTGTACATGAAGATTTAGCTTTTTCAGTATCTAAATATTCTAGAATATCACTATCATTTTTTAACCAGGAAGAAGATTTGTATCTATTATAGATATACTCAGATACAAAGCGCTTTTCAGGTTTCCTTAAAACGGTTATAAAATTCCATTTATTCGCGAAATTTGACGTTACCTCGGGACGCGCCCGGCAATGCCCTGTTACGAACACTTGACCTTTAGAGTTAAGATAATTGACAAGTTGAGCTTCTCTAACCGTCATCATATCAAGGTTTAATATCTCACTGGCTACTCTACTACCTTTTAAATCGATATTGCTGGTGAAGCGAGATGCTTTTAATATTTTTGGGTAGAGAGACTCATAAATCGCATCGGATAGTGAAACTCCACCACATTTAGGCACGTGACAAAAAAACACTTTAGGGTAGCTATCCAAAACATTTTCGATTTTTCTCTTTATTCGCTGCCTCAAATTAAATCCTTAATATTAGCTGTTTTTACTTTATATAATTCAGAATAGTGACCATAAAGCAAATATTGATCCTGAAAAATTAAAATTTAAATTTTTTACAAATTTTGTCGCACTATGGTGCGTAGGATTTTAAGCTTGCCTTATTACAGGATTATTGCTCTGTATTTTCGCCTGCCATTTTATCTACAATGAAGTTCAGGTCTATTCACTTACTTTTACATTACTAAATACCACCTTAACTTCATTTTCAAAAGGTTTGACACTATCGTTATCCAATAACAAATATAAGTAATCGACCTGCCCGGTAATGTATTTTCCCACAGGAAACTCGGCGGTATTGCTACTTTCATCGAAGTTAGCTTTACCATTCAAACCCCAATCTTGGGTTCCTGAGAACCTAATTATTCTATTGCTTGATTCTTTAGTGTCTGTTTCCATTCCTATTCCGATAATCTCTGCCTCACCTTCTATATTTAATGTAAGACTAACAACAGAGCTTTCAGTTAATACACAATTGACCGGAAAACGTACCCAGTTATTTCCTGTCATTGTAACGGTACCTTCCGGCGAAACTACAGTGGTGCCATATTTATATTGGTTAGTAATTGGAACGTACGCAGTTTGTTCTAGCCTAAATTCGCAAATAGTTTTTGGTTCTTTGATACTAGAAGTAAGGGAAACCATTTCAGTAAAGTTAGGTATGATATTGCCCTCACTTATGGATCTAGTTGATGGCATCTGTGTTCTCAAAGATGCAATAAACTCGAGGTTGTCTGAAAGGGGATGTTCAGAAAGATTGGTTAAGTCAAATTCATATCTTGCATCTTGCAACGTTTCGTTAAAACAAAGGTCATTGTTACTAACGCTTTTTATAAATTTTTCTTTATCAAAAATACAGTAGCCAACTGAGCTTCCTGTATTTTGAGTAATGGTAACGTTATTTTTTGTATTGACCCAAAATGTTGAGTCTCCAACGACTTTAGAAGCCGCTATTCCATTTCTCTGAACGTTAATAAAATTTTCAAAGATGAATGTCTGGCCTGCGGGCTTAGACATGAGGCCTCCGGCTTTAATCGCAGTCCATTCTTTTCCTCTATCGTCCCCTAAGTTATGTATGAAGTTGTGAAATAAGTAACTTGGACCCAAGAGATTTGGTGCAATACTAATTCCAGTATAGCCTTGAATAAGTTCATTATCGTACACCAGAACATTCTGCTGACCCCCATCAATTTCAATGAGGTCATCGTTTGCATAAGCTAAGTAATTACCATAGATAGCTGAATTTTTGACAAATCCGCCACGCCGTTCTGTATTCATTCTGCCTTCGATTACATCGTTAAATCTGTGATTTTGACTACCGTAGAATCGATTATTTCTAACTATAAATTCACCTCTGTATGCATCACTATCGTGATATGCCCAAACTTGAAGCGCATTTGCACCTTTTGGGTGACCAACGGACCAATTATTCGAGCCAAGGTTCGGCGTGTGTACTTCACATTCCTCAATTACTGCTATACCACTTCTTTCTAGGTAAATACCTGAATCATAATTAATAGGGGAATTACTTGTCGGGCTTGAGTAAGCTTTACCATTTCTAATATCAACTGCTTCTCGGCCATACTCAGATACGTTGCAGCCTTTTATCCATATATGATGTGCCTTTTTTGCAAATATGCCGTAACGCTGTCCGCCTTTAACGGTAAGGTTTTCTAGCATTACGTATGAATTGTTACCAATATTCACAGCCGCAAGTACATCGCTGCCGGCTTCAATGACGGGGCCGTCGCCTATAATTTTTGCATAGCCATCTGCGCTACCTTCTATATTTAGCGCTTCTAAATCCAGTTGGCCGCCAGAGTAAATTTCAGAAAGGTAATAAATCTTATTTGGGTCGATAGGGGGAGTATTTGGTTTTGTGGTGGTCTGAAAGGAATGTTCAACGATATCGCCATAAGCATCCGTAATCGTCACTTCAATATGATATGTAGTGTCTGCTTCTAGGTACACTATACTTCCAGCCAACGACCCGTAAATGGGCTCCCAAGATAAATCTAGCCCTTCACGCCAATAAGTATCATTTTCGGCTCTAAATTTAACGGCGGCAGTACTTTCTTCATCCTGGCCGTAAATTACTAACCCTATCGAATTAATAAGCGGGGTAGCTGTATCTTCAAATCCAGAAGCTGATGCGGCAAAAACTATTGTAGGGTCTAACCCTGCTGTAATCGCCGACTCGTAAATATCGTTTTTGCTTAAACCCGAATATGTTGAAATGATTTTCATCCACTTTGCAGTATCAATGGGATAAAAAGCAAATAGAGCGGAGGCTTGATTAGAGGTTATATTGGCAAACCGCGCTTTCTTTGCTTCTTCACTAAGTGATGGCTTACGAGATAACACTTTTTGCTTATACAACTGGGCTATCTCGTCTTCGTACTTTTCAACAACGGTTGATAGGTTTTTCGGGCCTTTGTAATTAGCTAGTAATGAGTTTACGGTATTATTATTGCTAATATTAGTATGAATATAGTTATACAAAATATCACCGGGTTGCCCCCCCTTCGTATAACTTTTGTCATTTTTGTTCATAGTGGCGCAAGAAAGCATTAAAAATGACAGTAAACCAATTAAAGTGAAGCGAAAAATAGATGGTTTTAAGTTAGCAGAGTGCATGGTATATCCCTATAGATTGAAACGCATGAGAAGAAAACTAGGGCTGTTTTAAAAGGGTAGTGCTAACGTTGTTACGTATCAAGGTGCAAGCTGGGATCTCGCTAATTAAATTTGTTTTTTAACTATTGCTGTTTATACAATCATTTCGGAAGTTACATTTTCGTTAGGGCCCCCGCCAGCCTGCAAAACTTCGTTTGAGAACGTTTTTACATGAAATGTGTAATCAAAAGATGGTATCTGTAATAAATATGTAAATGTGGTTTTAGTAACTAATATCCTTTGTATATCAACAGTTACTAGCGATAGAAATATATAGAATTAAGAAATGTAGAATGTATACTGGGGTTTCTTTCTGTTGAGGTCACTTTACTGCTTTTTGTGGCTACAGCGTTTAATGAAATTAATAGTATATTTATGTCATATTTGATGCTAGGGAATGGCTTTGCACAACAAAAAACGCTTTTCAGCAATTACACTCTTTTCAAAATTTGCATCTGTCGGTGTAATGAATACAGCTATACATTGGTTGTCATTTTTTGCATTAACCTATCTTGGGTATGATCAAGCTTCTTCGAATCTTATTGCTTTCTCTGTCGCAGTAACATTTTCTTTCTTTGCAAACAGTAAATTCACTTTTAACTCAAAAGTTTCTGTAAATCGCTATCTTGTATTTACTGCTTTTATGGGCGCTTTAGCATTCTTATTTGGCTTTTTGGCTGATGCCTGGAAACTACATGAGGTAGTTACTCTAGTCCTGTTCTCTGGAACAAGTCTGGTTGTTGGCTTTTTGTTTTCTAGATATATCGTTTTTAAAGAGGTTTAAGTAAACCCATGGACAAAATTTCGCTAGTTGTTCCCGTTTTCAATGAAGAAGAAGTTATAGATATTTTTTATGAAAAAGTTAGGGCAGAGCTAAGTCAATACCAAGTTCAGATAGTCTTTATAGATGATGGCAGTTCTGACAAGACACTTGAAATCATTTCTCGAATAGCTTCTAGTGATGAAAATGTAAAAGCACTTTCCTTTATAAAGAACTTTGGTAAAGAACCGGCGCTATTTGCGGGTTTAGAGCACAGCGATGGAGACGCGGTTATTCCCATCGATGTTGACTTGCAAGATCCAATCGAAGTTGTTCACGAGTTGATTGCTAAATGGCGAGAGGGCTATGAAATGGTGCTCGCTAAACGCGCCAATCGAGATTCAGATACTTATCTTAAACGTAAAACAGCACAGTGGTTTTATTCTTTTCATAACAAAATAAGCAATACCAAAATAGAAGAAAACGTTGGTGATTTTAGGCTTTTAGATAAAAAAATCGTTCAAAGTATTATCCAACTCGAAGAGCGCAATCTTTTTATGAAAGCGATTTTATCTTGGTGTGGCGGTAAGACTGCAATTGTTGAATACACCCGCAATGAACGTGCAGCTGGTACGACAAAGTTTAATGGCTGGAAGTTATGGAATCTGGCATTAGAGGGGATCACTGGTTTTTCTACGGTTCCCCTGAGAATGTGGACTTATATAGGGTTTATGATTTCATCACTCTCCTTCGGATACGGATTATTGATGATTGTTGAAAAACTCATATGGGGAAATGCCGTCCCTGGTTATCCATCTTTAATGGTATCAGTATTATTCCTTGGTGGGGTTCAGCTCATAGGTATAGGTGTATTAGGTGAGTACATAGGCCGGATATATGTTGAAACCAAAAGGCGACCTAGATATATCCTCAATAATACTAGTAGCGACAAGGATGTTAAATAATGCGGACTATAATTGAAAAGGTTGATGAAAAACCCCTGCTTTTATTTTTATTGGCGGTTACATTCATCTTAAGGCTACTGGGAGCAGACTCTTTTTCCCTATGGTTTGATGAAGCATTGAATTTTCGTATTGTAAGCAACCCTTGGAATGTATTGTGGATCTCTAATTATGATCCTACGCCACCGCTGTACTATTCAATACTCAAAGTTTTCATTAGCCCAAGTACATCTGAGCTAACTATTCGTTTACCGAGCATAATTTTTGGTACCCTCACTGTTTTTATATTTTATAAAATATGTAGGCTTTTTTTCACAAAAATTGACTCATTTCTTGCCACCATTTTATTCTCTTTATCAGTTCACCAAGTAGAATATTCACAAGAAGCAAGAGCTTACGCAACCCAACTTTTTTTCGCGATAACAGCTTTATACTATTTGTTAACAATTGTATTGAAAAGTCCAATGAGTAAGAAGGCTTACTGTTTGTATGGCGTTTTTACATTGTGTGCGCTGTATACGCATAATATTTCAGTATTTTATGTCGTTTCTTACAATATGATCTTCTTTATTCATTTAGTAAAAGATCAAGAATACAAGAAGATTAAGCCATGGGTGATAACAAACAGTATTGTTTTTGCGCTTTGGCTTCCTTGGCCTTTAGTAACGGTTCTGTCGGGAGAGGGGAATACATTTAATTGGTTGAAGCATATATCTTTCGGTCAATTTATTTTATCTTCCGCAAAATCTATTAAGATATCGGCAGATCCAGATTCAGTAAAAGCATGGGACATTATTTTTATTGCAGCTATGATGTATGGTTTATGGCACTGTGTTAGAACTAAACAACGCAATCTAGTCCTTGTTCTCTTTTCGATGGCTTTCGCATTACTATTCTGTGTTTGGGCAGTGGGCTTTTATAAACCTATATTTATGAGTAGAACAATTGTTGGTTCTACCCTCATAGCTTATTTATTGATTGCTTGCTTTCTTTCAGGCATTAACAAAAAGTTAAAAATAGCTTTTTTTGGTGTACTGTCTGTGTTTCATTTACTGGCGTACTCTAATTTTTACTTAGAAAGATACTCTGAGAATGAACAGTGGAAACAGGCAGCGTTGAAGCTGAAGTCAATAGGTGCTGACAAAGTAATGCTTTGTTCACAGTCGCCATCATGGGTTTTAAGCTACTACAATAATTTTGCATTCGACATTTTCTTTTACGAAAATTCAGTTGACGGTTTTTATGAATCGGAACGATATTTAGCAGATAAGTTAGATAAAAGAAGAAGTAGCGAAAGCGAAGCTTTATATAGCAATGACTTTAAACGCAGTGAAAACTTATATTTTATTGATAGTCATTGTAGTAAAGAAACAAGAATGAAGTTTAACGATATGTTTGATTTGATGGAAATCGATATGGAAAACTATCGTCGAATTAAAATATACTCTGCTGAAATTCATAAAAGTTAAGTGGCCGAAAATCCAATATTTTAAGGGTAATGGATAAAGCTAGCAGCACTTTTAGTGACTGCCCACCCCACCTAAACTTAGACAGACTTAAACGAAGTTTTCTGCAATGTTTAATGTAGGAGACGACTATTAATAAATCTCGATATATAGAGTCTCAGCTTATTGAGGTGTTAAAAGAAGTTGATGCAGGTATACAGGTTGAGGAAGTCTGCCGTCAACACGGTACCAGCAGCGCAACCTATTATAATATGAAGTCCAAATAAGGCGGCATCAAACCATTTAAAGAGCTTGAAGAAGAAAATGCCTAGCTTAAAAAGACGTTTGCAGATGTCAGCTTAAAAATAATGCCATTAATGAGCTTGTCGCAAAAAAGGTTGGACAACAGAGAAACGAGAGTGCGTTAGCATCCAAGTTGATGCGGGACTAAATATAGTAAAGGGCTGTCTGTTTGTTGGTATTGGCAGTGCGACTTTTTATCGTCCAGAGAGACTAGCGCAAAGTAGATGCTGCTGTCATTGATGCTATTAATGCGGGCTTGGAGAAGTCGCCACTAGCTGGCTTCTAGTAGTGTTTTGGCCGAATGCGTTTCAAAGGCTTCCCCTACAACCAGAAGCACGTTTACCGCCAAATGGGATTGAACCAGAGTCGAGAACTAAACGGGTTCTGCCCAAACGAATAGCCTAGCCATTAGAAGTGCTGGATCAGGCAAACCATCAATGGGCGTTGGATTTTATGCATGACATCTTGTACTGCGGTAAACGGTTCAGATCGCTGAATGTGGTAGACGAAGGAACGCGAGAGTGCCTAGCCATCGAAGTTGGCACTTTATGCAGTGAAAAAAGTAATTTGTTAGGTGCAATTTTTCTCCACAGAGTTGTATATAAAACTTTTTGTCTAATTTACAGAGTAATATTCGATTGCCTATCTAATAGCGTAAGCGAGCCATCAAGAGTTAAATGCCCATAGTCAAACTGCATTGGCTTTTCGCCTACAAGCGTTTTACAATTGCTAGTGCTCTCACAGATATTTTTCAAAATAGAGATATATTTTACGCTTCTATCCCTAAGCTCATCTTCAAACGCTGAATCAATTTTTTTAATAAATTCATACTTTCGCGTTCGCATTAATTTGTCTTCAAAATCACTATGGGCCAATATACGCGGAAGGGGTTGCGTGTATTCAATAATTGGTCCTAGCACGGTCACTTCAGTATTCGTGCTATCTATTCTGTCCAGTGTTTTAAGTAGCCACGGTAAGTCGTCGATTTTCCATCTAGCAGAAATAATGATCTTTTCATATTTTCCAGTCGGAATTATTTCCTCAAACGCAATGCGCATTAACTGAGCACACCGCTTTTGACCTTGGTAGCTTATCGTAGGCTTACATCCACTAGCTGTTATTTGACTTACCGTTTGATTAGGCTTTTTATTCCCTTCTAAACCAGCATACCAGTGCGCTGCATGGCTATCACCTACCAATAGAATATTTTCTTTTTCTTCTTCAGCTATCAAGCAAGTGTCTTTTTTGAAGTAGGAAATATCAGAATACTTACTTGTTAAAAAGCATACACCAGGCCT